>NZ_BAABKC010000003.1:0-11971 GCF_039543625.1 Streptomyces similanensis
AGCACACCCCACCGACGTCACCACACACACCGCACCCGCATCCCCCAACATCACACCCACACGCTCCACCGGCAACTCCGGATCCACCGGCACATACGCCCCACCCGCCTTCAACACCGCAAGCAACCCCACCACCAAATCCACACCACGCTCCAAACACACCCCCACCACCGACTCCACACCCACACCACGCTCCCGCAAACAACGCGCCAACCGATTCGCCCGCACATCCAACTCCCCATACGACACCTCCACCCCCTCACACACCAACGCCACCGCACCCGGATCACGCACCACCTGCTCAGCAAACAACTCCACCAACGACGAACCACCCACCTCCAACCCCGTGTCATTCCACTCCACGAGGAGCCGGTTCTGTTCGGTCGCGTCGAGGATGTCCACCGCTGACAGAAGGCCGTCGGGGTCGTCCTCCAGCATGGCCACGAGGTGGTCGAGGCAGGTGTGCAGCAGCCGGCAGAGCGCCTCCCCGTCGACCGGACCCACCGCGTCCACGGTCAGCCCGAACCGCGTCTCCAGGTCGTCCACCGAGACGGCGACCGGGTAGTTGGTGGCATCGCGGGTGAACACCGTGCTGATGCCCTTCGGCGCGGCGCCGTCGGCCGGTCGGTCCTCCTCCTGCCGACGCTTGCCGTGCCGGTAGTTGAACAGCGAGGTGAACAGCGGACTGCCGTTCGGCACGCCACTGGCCTGCTGCGCCAGCGTCAGCGGCGCGTGTTCGTGCACCAGCAGCTCCGCCAGCTGATCACGCACCCCCTCCAGCGCCCGGCCCACGCCCACCGCGTCGACCCGCACCCGGACCGGCAGTGTGTTGATGAACAGGCCCGGCACCCGGTCGGCGCCCGCACCGGCGTTCATCCGCCCGAACAGCACCGTGCCGAACACAACGTCGTCACGGCCGCTGACCGTCGCCAGCACCCGCGCCCACGCCAGATGGAACACCGACGCCGGACTCACGCCCAGCGACCGCGCCACCTCACGCACCCGACGCCCCACCTCCTCATCCACGCCCAGATGGGAGCGGACCACACCGGTGCCGTCACCGTGCACGTCCAGCAGACCGTACGGCGCGGTCGTCTCCTCCACATCGGCCAGGAGACCGGCGAAGTACCGCTCGTGCTCCTCACGCGTGACGCCCAGCCGCGCCTGCGCCACGAAGTTGCGGAACGGCAGCGGCTCCGGCAGCGAATCCTCCCGCCCGGACATGAACGCGCCCATCTCCGCGAGGAGCACGTCCTGTCCGGTGTGGTCCTGGACCAGGTGATGCATCCGCAGCAACGCCAGCCAGCCGCCGTCCGGCTGTGCGGCCAGGTGCACGTCGATCAGCGGCGCACGGCCGATATCCATGCTCGGGCCGGCCGCCGCGATCAACTGCTCCACGTCGCTGGGGCCTTCGGGGTCGAGAGCGATCTCGCGCACGGGCAGGACGGCCCGGCGGACCACGACCTGGACCGGCTCAGGCAACTGCTCCCAAAGGAACGCGGTGCGGTAGATGTCGTGCCGGTCCACCACTCCCTGCAACGCCCCGAGGAACGCGTCCAGCCGCTCCCGCGAGTCGAACTCCATGGCCCTCGGCGCCGCGTACACGTCCGCGCCGCCGTCCGCCTGCAACAGGTGGTGGAAGAACAGACCCTCCTGCAAGGGCGCCAGGGGATACACGTCGGCGACGTTCGCCGCGCCCCCCTCGACGGCTGCGACGATCCGCGCGACCTCGGCCTCCGACAGATCCACCAGCGGCAGCATGTTCGGGGTGATCCGCTCGGCATCCTCCGGGATGCGGTTCTCCGGCACCACCACCTCGGCCGGCCCGGCGGCCGCCGCCAGACCCGCGGGCGTCGGCGTCTGGAACAACGCCCGCACCGAGACAGAGACGCCTCGACCCCGCAACTGCTCCACCAGGGCCACCGCCAGCAGCGAATGACCGCCCAGCGTGAAGAAGTCGTCGTCCACCCCGACCGCCGACAGACCCAGCACCTGCGCGAACGCCTGGCACAGAATCTCCTCCTGCACCGTCGCCGGACCACGCCCACTGTCCGCCGTCGCAGCCGCACCATAATCAGGCGCCGGCAAGCCCCTACGATCCAGCTTCCCATTGCTGGTCAGCGGCAGCTCCGGCAGCACGACCACGGCGGACGGCACCATGTACTCCGGCAACCGAGCCGCCACGAACTCCCGCACGGCCGCCGCGAACTCGGCCGCCTCCACCTCGTCGTCCACCTCATCGGTGACGACGTAGGCGACCAGGCGGACATCCCCGGGCACATCCTCCCGGGCGACCACCGCGGCCCCCTCGGCCAGCGGATGCGCGGCCACGACCGCCTGCACCTCACCCGGCTCCACCCGGAACCCACGGATCTTCACCTGCTCATCCGCACGCCCCGCGAATACGAGGTTGCCCTCACCCGACCACCGGGCACGGTCCCCCGTCCGATACATCCGCTCACCCGCACCACCGAACGGACACGCAACGAACCGCTCACCCGTCAGCCCAGCCCGACCCACATAACCACGCGCCACCTGCGCACCCGCCACGTACAGCTCCCCGGCCACGCCGACCGGCACCGGGCGCAGCCACTCGTCCAGCACATACACCCGCGTATTGGCCACCGGAGCACCCACCGGCACCGCCCCACCAGCCGCCAACTCCCGCGACAGACGCACCGTCGCCACACCGACCGTCGTCTCCGTCGGCCCGTAATGATTGAACACCGCCGAACCCTCACCGACCGCGTCCAACAGGCCGTTCACCAACTCCGGCGAAGCCGCCTCACCACCCAGAACCAACGACCCCACCGACCCCACCGACTCAGCGCCCAGAGCCGCCACATGCGACGGCACCGCCTTCAAGCAGTCAATCCGGTGCTCGGTCAAGTACGCGGCCACCGCCGCCGGGTCCGTGACCAGCTCCTCGTCCAGGAAGTGCAACTCACCCCCGCCCGTCAGACTCGCGAACACCGTCGTATTCGCCAGGTCCGTCGCCTGACCCTGCAACACAGCAAACCGGCCACCGCCATCGAACCCGACCCGCTCCGGCACCGACGCCACATAGTTCGCCAGCCCACCATGCGTGACCGCGACACCCTTCGGCCGCCCGGTCGAACCAGACGTGAACACCACATACGCCACCTGCCCCGGACGTATCTCCACCCCCGGCGCCGCCTCAGAGGCGGCCGCGAGCTGCATCGCAGTCAACGGACTGTCCACCGCCACCAGACGATGCCGCCCCGCCGGGAGATCGTCCAAGATCTCCTCTGTCGTCAACGTCAGCACCGCGCCGCTGTCGCGCAGCACCAACGCCACCCGCTCCGCCGGCAGTCCCGCGTCCACCGGCACATAGCCCGCGCCCGCCTTCCACACCGCGAGCATCCCCACCACCATCTCCACACCCCGCGGCAGACACAACCCCACCACCGACTCCGCACCCACACCCTGCGCCCGCAGATAATGCGCCAGCCGATTCGCCCGCGCATCCAACTCCCCGAACGACACCGCCCCGTCCCCATCGACCACCGCCACCGCACCCGGCGACCGCACCACCCGCTCCTCGAACAGCCCCAACACCGTGGAAGCCGCCACCGGCACCTCCGTGGCGTTCCACTCCACCACCACACGATCCCGCTCCTCCGCCCCCAGCACATCAGCCGCGCTCACCCGGGTCGACGGGTCCTCGACCACCTGCGCCAGCAGCAGCGACAGACCCTCGGCCAGCCGGGCCACCGTCGCCGGGTCGAACAGGTCAGCAGCCCCCGTCACCACCCCGCCGATCCCCGCCGGCGCGCCATCCGCGCCGAACCGCTCGCCCACCAGCACGGACACATCGAACTTCGCCCCGACCCGGCCCAACGGCAGCGCGCTGCCCCGCAGACCCGACACCGTCTCGGCCGCACCGCCCACGCCCGCCACCGACACCGTGTCCTGCATGGTCAAAATGACCTGGAACAACGGATGCCGCGCCGCCGACCGCGACGGCGCCAGTTCCTCCACCAGCCGCTCGAAGGGTACGTCCTGATGCCCGAACGCGGCCAGACTCGTCTCCCGGACCCGCTCCAGCACCTGCCCGAACGTCGGATCACCCGACAGATCCGTCCGCACCACCAGCGAGTTGACGAAGCAGCCCACCAACTCGTCCAACGCCTCATCCGTACGGCCCGCGATCGCCGAACCGATCGGGATGTCCGTCCCCGCACCCAACCGCGACAACGTCACCGCCAACGCCGCCTGCAACACCATGAACACCGTCACGCCACGCTCACGCGCCACCTCACGCAACCGCGCGTGCACCGCGGCCGGCACATCCACCGGCACCGCATGACCCTCGTGCGAGGCCACCGCCGGACGCGACCGGTCATACGGCAACGCCAGCTCCTCCGGAGCCCCCGCCAACGCCTCACGCCAGAACCCCACCTGCCGCGACAGCACACTCTCCGGATCACGCTCCTCACCCAGCAACTCCCGCTGCCACAACGCGTAATCCGCGTACTGCACCGGCAACGGCGCCCACACCGGCACCCGCCCCTCCACCCGCGCCGCATACGCGGACGTCAGATCCCGCTCGAACGGAGCAGACGACCACCCATCACTCGCGATGTGATGCACCACCACCGTCAGCACATGCTCATCCGGAGCCGCAGCGAACAGCCACGCCCGCAACGGGATCTCCGAGCCCAGATCGAAGGCGTACCGTGCCGTCTCCGCGACCGCCTCGGTCACCTCCTCCGGACCGACCTCCGCGACGGTCAGCGCGAATCCGGTCTCCTCGACCGGCAGGATCCGCTGGTACGGCTCGCCGTCGGCCACCGCGAACACCGTCCGCAGCACCTCATGCCGCCCGATCACATCCCGCAGCGCGTCCTCCAGCGCGCCCCGGTTCAGCTCACCCGACAGCCGCAGCACCAGCGGCTGGTTGTAGGTGGAACTCGGGCCTTCCAGTTGCGCCAGGAACCACAGTCGGCGCTGGGCGTACGACAGCGGCACCCGCTGCGGCCGCTCCCCCGCCACCAGCGCCGGACGCGCCGCACCCGCCTGCCCCAACCGCGCGGCGAGACCGGCCGGCGTCGACGCCTCGAACAACGTCCGCAGCGCCACCTCCACCCCCAGCACCGCACGCACCCGACTCACCAACCGCGTCGCCAACAGCGAATGCCCACCCAGCGCGAAGAAGTCGTCATCGACCCCGACCCGCTCCCGACCGAGAACCTGAGCGAACGCCTGGCACAGGATCTCCTCCTGCACCGTCGCCGGACCACGCCCCCCACCACTCACGTACTCCGGAGCCGGCAGCGCCCTACGATCCAGCTTCCCGTTCACCGTCAACGGCAGCACATCCAGCACCACCACCGCCGACGGCACCATGTACTGCGGCAGCCTCTCGGCCACAAAGCCACGCAGCTCCGCCGCACCCGCATCACCGACCACATAGGCGACCAGACGCTTGTCCCCGGCCACGTCCTCACGCACGACGACCGCCGCCTGACCCACCCCCGGATGCGCCGACAGAACCGCCTCGACCTCACCCGGCTCGATCCGGAACCCACGGATCTTCACCTGCTCATCCGCACGCCCCAGATACTCCAGCCGGCCTTCCACCGACCACCGCGCCACATCCCCCGTCCGATACATCCGCTCACCCGCACCACCGAACGGGCACGCAACGAACCGCTCACCCGTCAGTCCCGGCTGGCCCTTGTACCCGCGCGCCAACTGCGCGCCGGACAGATACAGTTCACCCGCCACACCCACCGGCACCGGACGTAGCGCACCGTCCAGCACATACACCCGTGTGTTCGCCACCGGCACGCCGATCGGCACGCCGCTGTCCGCGGGCGGGCCGTCGGTCGTGCCGACGGGCAGGGTGTCGGTGGGGCTGAGGGAGTAGGTGATGCAGCCGACGGTCGCTTCGGTGGGGCCGTACTCGTTCACCACCGTGGCAGCGGGGTTGGCGCGACGCCAGCGCCGCATCACCTCGACCGACAGGGCTTCGCCGCCCACCACCAGGTCTCCGGAGAGCCGGCTCTCCTGTGCCAGGTCGCCCAGCAGCGCCAGGTGGCTGGGAGTCACCTTCAAGAAGGTGCACGCTCTGTCGCCCGACAACGCCTCGTGTATGTCCGTGCTTTCGGTCAGCCCGACCACGCGCACGCACCCGCCGACCAGCAGCGGTCCCAGCAGCGATGTCACCGTCAGGTCGAACGCTACCGACGAGTGAAGCCCCGCCACTCCGCGCAAGCCCTCGTAGGTCTCGGCGGCCCATGAGAGGTAGCCGACCGCACTCCGGTGAGTGATGACCACGCCCTTCGGGCGCCCCGTGGAACCCGAGGTGTAGATGACGTAAGCCGGGTGGTCCGGGCTGAGGGGGCAGGTGCGGTCGGCGTCCGTGAGGTCCTGTGCGGACCGTTCGGCCAGCTCGCCCTCGGTGCTGGGATCGCCCAGCACGATGCGCGGCGCCGACAGTTCAGGCACGGCGACGGCGGGCGCGGTGATCACGCAGGCGAGTGCCGCGTCCTCCACCATGAAGGCGATGCGGTCCGCGGGGTAGTCGGTGTCGATCGGGAGATAGGCCGCTCCCGCCTTGAGCACGGCGAGGATCGAGACGACCAGGTCGGCCGAACGCGACAGCGCCAGCCCCACCGACGTCTCGGGGCCGACCCCATGGGTCACCAGGAGCCGCGCCAGCTGGTTCGCGCGCGCGTTCAGCTCCGCGTAGGTCAGCTCCACGTCCCCGACGGCCACCGCGACGGCGTCAGGCGTGCGCGCCGCCTGGGCCGCGAACAACGCCGGGACGGTGGTCGCTTCCACCTGCGTCGTGGTGTCGTTCCACTCCTCGATGAGCCGGTTCCGTTCGGTCGCGTCGAGGATGTCCACCACCGACAGGAGGCCGTCGGGGTCGTCCTCCAGCGTGGCCACGAGGTGGTCGAGGCAGGTGTGCAGCAGCCGGCAGAGCGCCTCCCCGTCGACCGCACCCACCGCGTCCACGGTCAGCCCGAACCGCGTCTCCAGGTCGTCCACCGAGACGGCCACCGGATAGTTCGTCACCTCTTGCATCGACAGCGTGCTGATGCCCTTGGGCGAGGTGGTGTCGGCCGGCCCGGAGTCCGTCTGCGGACGCTTGCCGTGCCGGTAGTTGAACAGCGAGGTGAACAGCGGACTGCCGTTCGGCACACCACTGGCCTGCTGCGCCAGCGTCAACGGCGCGTGCTCGTGCACCAGCAGCTCCGCCAGCTGATCACGCACCCCCTCCAACGCCCGGCCCACACCCACCGCATCGACACGGACTCGGACCGGCAGCGTGTTGATGAACAGGCCCGGCACCCGGTCGGCGCCCGTCCCGGCGTTCATCCGCCCGAACAGCACCGTGCCGAACACGACGTCGTCACGGCCGCTGACCGTCGCCAGCACCCGCGCCCACGCCAGATGGAAGACGGTGGCCGGACTCACGCCCAGTGACCGGGCGACGTCCCGCACCCGTCGGCCGATCCCGTCCTCCACCCGCAGATGGGAGCGGATCACGCCGGTGCCGTCACCGTGCACGTCCACCAGGCCGTAGGGCGCGGTCGTCTCTTCCACATCGGCCAGCAGGCCGGCGAAGTACCGCTCGTGCTCCTCGCGCGTCACGCCCAGCCGCGCCTGCGCCACGAAGTTGCGGAACGGCAGCGGCTCGGGCAGCGAGTCCTCCCGCCCGGACAGGAACGCGCCCAACTCGTCCAGCAGCACGTCCTGCGTGGTGTGGTCCTGGACCAGGTGATGCATCCGCAGCAACGCCAGCCAGCCACCGCCCTCACCCGGCTCAGCGGCCGTGTGCACATCGATCAACGGCGCACGACCGATGTCCATCCCCGACCCCGCCGCAGCACTCAACTGCTCCTGCGCATCGAGGCCAGGCGAGTCGAGAGCGACTTCGTGGACGGGCAGTACGGCCCGGCGTACGACGACCTGGACCGGCTCGCGCAGCTGCTCCCACAGGATCGCGGTGCGGTAGATGTCGTGCCGGTCCACCACCCGCTGCAACGCCCCGAGGAACGCGTCCAGCCGCTCCCGCGAGTCGAACCGCAGCACCCGCGGCACCACATACGCGTCCACACCGCCGTCCGCCTGCAACAGGTGGTGGAAGAACAGACCCTCCTGCAACGGCGCCAGGGGATACACGTCGGCGATGTTCGCCGCGCCCCCCTCGACGGCCGCGACGATCCGCCCGACCTCCTCCTCCGACAGATCCACCAGCGGCAGCATCTCCGGGGTGATCCGCTCGGCATCCTCCGGGATGCGGTTCTCCGGCACCACCACCTCGGCCGGCCCGGCGGCCGCCGCCAGACCCGCCGGCGTCGCCGTCTGGAACAACGCCCGCACCGAGACACCAACACCCCGAGCACGCAACTGCTCCACCAACGACACCGCGAGCAGCGAATGCCCGCCCAGCGCGAAGAAGTCGTCGTCCACACCCACCGCGGGCAGACCCAGCACCTGCGCGAACACCTGGCACAGAATCTCCTCCTGCACCGTCGCCGGACCACGACCGCCACCGGCCGTGAAAGCGGGAGCCGGCAGCGCCTTACGGTCCAGCTTCCCGTTCACCGTCAAAGGCAGCACCTCCAGCACCACCACAGCCGACGGCACCATGTACTCCGGCAACCACCCCGCAGCAAACGCCCGCAGCTCCGCCCCCGACACCTCACCCACCACATACGCCACCAACCGCTCATCCCGCACCACCACCGCCACATCCCGCACCCCACCATGACGCGCCAACACCGCCCCCACCTCACCCAACTCCACCCGGAACCCACGCAACTGCACCTGCTCATCCCCACGCCCCCCATACACCAGCCGGCCATCACCCCTCCAGTGCGCACGATCCCCCGTCCGATACATCCGCTCACCCGCACCACCGAACGGACACGCCACGAACCGCTCCGACGTCAACCCCGCACGCCGCACATACCCCCGCGCCAGACCCGCACCCGCCACATACACCTCACCCGCGACACCCACCGGCACCGGACGCAACCACTCATCCAGCACGAACACCCGCAGATCCGGAAGACCCACACCCACCACACCAGCATCACGCCCACCCCGCACACCCGCACCCTCCAGCGGGAAATACGAGACATGCACCGTCGTCTCCGTGATCCCGTACATATTCACCAACCGCGGCCCCCCATCACCATGCCGCTCGAACCACCCCTCCAGACGACCCACATCCAACGCCTCACCACCGAACACCACACACCGCAACACCCAGTCGTCCCGCTCCACCCCCATCAACTGATAGAACGCCGACGGCGTCTGATTCAGCACCGTCACCCCCTCCTCCGCCAACAACCGCGCGAACTCCCGCGGCTCCCGACTCACCCCGAACGGCACCACCACCAACCGCCCACCATGCAACAACGCACCCCACAACTCCCACACCGAGAAATCGAACGCATACGAATGGAACAACGTCCACACATCATCCGGACCGAACCCGAACCACTCCCGCGTCGACCCCAACAACCGCACCACATTCTGATGCGGCACCACCACACCCTTCGGCCGCCCCGTCGAACCCGACGTATAAATCACATACGCCGCAGACTCCGGCAACACCCCCACCCCCAAATCACCCTCACCGAACAACCCCTCCTCCACATCCACCTCACCCACACCCAACGTCACCACCGGACGCGCCTCCTCCAACACCAACGCCACCCGCTCCGCCGGATACTCCGGATCCACCGGCACATACGCCGCACCCGACTTCAACACCGCCAACACCGCCACCACCAACTCCACCGACCGCGGCAACACCAACGCCACCAACCGCTCAGGCCCCGCACCCCGAGCCACCAACGACCGCGCCAGACGATTCGCCCACGCATTCAACTCCCCATACGACAACGACCGCCCCTCACACACCACCGCCACCGCACCCGGATCACGCACCACCTGCGCCTCAAACAACTCCACCACCGAAGAACGCCCCACCAACCCCTCACCCACCCCACCAGCCCAACCCAACACCAACGACCGCTCACCCTCACCAAGGAACTCCACACCCCCCACCCGCACATCAGGATCCGCCACCAAACCACCCAACAACCGCCCGAACCAACCCACCAACCGCTCAGCCGTCGCCGCATCGAACACATCGAGGGCGTATTCCAGCGCGCCGGCCATGCCCTCCTCCCGCTCCTCCATGTAGAGCGAGAGGTCGTACTTGGCCGTGGTGGACTGCGCGTGTTCGAGCGCACCGCCGAGACCGGCCATCTCAAGCCTGGCCCCGCGGTTGTTCTGGAAGCTCAGCACGACCTGGAACAGTGGGTGCCGGGCCATGGAGCGGGTCGGGTTGAGGACCTCCACCAGTCGCTCGAAGGGCACGTCCTGGTGCGCGTACGCGGCCAGGTCGGTCTCCTTGACCCGCGCGACGAGCTCACGGAAGGTCGGGTCCCCTGACGTGTCGGTGCGCAGGACCAGCATGTTGACGAACATGCCGACCAGATCGTCCAGCGACTGGTCCGTCCGGCCGGCGATCGGTGAGCCGATCGGTACGTCGGTTCCCGCGCCCAACCGCGTGAGCAGTGCCGCGTACGCCGCCTGCACGACCATGAACGGACTCGCACCGGACTCGCGCGCCAGCCGCGTCAGTCCCTCATGGACGTCGGCGGGCAGGACAAAGCGCACCCTGCCACCGCGGTGTGAGGCAACGGCGGGGCGTGTCCGGTCGTAGGGCAGCGTCAGCTCCTCCGGGGCGTCCGCCAGCGCCTCGCGCCAGAAGTCCACCTGCCGCGACAGCACACTCTCCGGATCGTCCTCCGACCCGAACACCTCCTGCTGCCACAGCACGTAATCCGCGTACTGCACCGGCAGCGGCGCCCACTCGGGCGCCCGGCCCGCGCTCCTGGCCTCGTACGCCACGGACACGTCCCGCGCCAGCGGTCCCATCGACCAGCCGTCACCCGCGATGTGGTGCACCACCAGCATCAGCACATGCTCATCCGGACCAGCCGAGAACAGCCGCGCCCGGACAGGGATCTCCTCCGCGAGATCGAAGGTGTACCGCGCGGCCTCAGCCACCGCCCCGGCCAGCTCCTCCGCGCCCACCTCGGTGACGGTCAGCGCGAACCCGGCCTCCTCGACCGGCAGAATCCGCTGATACGGCTCCCCGTCGGCCACCGCGAACACCGTCCGCAGCACCTCATGGCGCCCCAGCACGTCCCGCAGGGCGCCCTCCAGTGCCCGCCGGTCCAGCGGGCCGGTCAGCCGCACCCCGATCGGAAGGTTGTACGTCGCGCTCGGGCCCTCCAGCTGCCCGATGAACCACAGCCGGCGCTGGGCGTACGACAGCGGCACCCGCTGCGGACGTTCCCCCGCCAGCAGCGCCGGACGCGCCGCGCCCGCCTGGTCCAGCCTGGTCGCGAGTCCGGCCGGTGTGGGCGTCTCGAACAGCGTCCGCAGCGCCACCTCCACCCCCAGCACCGCACGCACCCGGCTCACCAGACGCGTCGCCAGCAGCGAATGACCGCCGAGTGCGAAGAAGTCGTCATCGACCCCGACCTTGTCCAGGCCGAGGACCTGGGCGAACGCCTGGCAGAGGATCTCCTCCTGGGGCGTGGCCGGCAGGCGCCCGCCGTCCGAGGTGTAGGCGGGCGCGGGCAGCGCCTTGCGGTCCAGCTTGCCGTTCACCGTCAGCGGCAGCGCGTCCAGCACCACCACCGCCGACGGGACCATGTACTGCGGCAGCCGTCCGGCCGAGAAGGCACGCACATCGGCGGCGAGGTCCTGCGGCACGGCACTGTCGTCCCGGACCGGAACGACATAGCCGACCAGGCGCTTGTCCCCGGCCACGTCCTCACGGACGACGACCGCCGCCTGCCCCACACCCGGATGCGCCGACAGAACCGCCTCGACCTCACCCGGCTCGATCCGGAACCCACGGATCTTCACCTGCTCATCCGCACGCCCCAGATACTCCAGCCGG
>NZ_BAABKC010000004.1:0-2206 GCF_039543625.1 Streptomyces similanensis
ATCCAACGGCACATACGCCCCACCCGCACGCCACACACCCACCACCGCAGCCACCATCTCCACACCCCGTGGCAAACACAAACCCACCACCGACTCCACACCCACACCCCGACCCCTCAACAACCACGCAAACCGATTCGCCCACACATCCAACTCCCCATACGACAACTCCACCCCCTCACACACCACCGCCACCGCACCCGGATCCACCACCGCCCACTCCGCAATCCGCTCCGGAACCAACCCACCCACCACACCCACACCCACACCGTTCCACCCCTCCAACACCAACGCCCGCTCATCCAGGCTCAGTACCTCCACCGCACTCATCCGGACGTCCGGAGCATCCACCACCGCCTCAACCACCCGCGCCAGCCACTCCGCGAACCGCGCGGCCGCCCCCGCCTCGAACACATCAGCAGCCACAGTCACCACACCCCGCAGACCAGCAGGCGTGCCGTCGGTGTCGAAGACCTCGGTGGCGGTGACGTCCAGGTCGAACTTGGCCGTCACCGGCCGGGGCGTGCCGGCCGGGCCGGCCGGGCCGGCCGTCGGGGCCGGTACTCCGCCCGCGCGCAGTCCCGGCAGGTCGACGCTGGCCTGGGCGTTGTTCTGGAGGGTCAGCATGACCTGGAACAGCGGGTGCCGCGCCAGGGAACGCACCGGCGCCAGTTCCTCGACCAGCCGCTCGAAGGGCACGTCCTGGTGCGCGAACGCGGCCAGACTCGTTTCCCTGACCCGCTCCAGCACCTGCCCGAAGGTCGGATCACCCGACAGATCCGTCCGCATCACCAGCGTGTTCACGAAGAACCCGACCAGATCGTCCAGCGCCTCGTCGGTACGGCCCGCGACCGCCGAACCGATCGGGATGTCCGTGCCCGCACCCACCCGCGACAACGTCACCGCGAGCGCCGCCTGAAGCACCATGAACACGGTCACGCCGCGCTCACGCGCCACCTCACGCAACCGCGCATGCACGTCCGCCGACAGCTCCAGCGCCACCGCATGACCCTCGTGCGAAGCCACCGCGGGGCGGATGCGGTCGTAGGGCAGCGTCAGCTCCTCCGGAGCGTCCGCCAGCGCCTCACGCCAGAACCTCACCTGCCGCGACAGCACACTCTCCGGATCGTCCTCCGACCCGAACACCTCCTGCTGCCACAGCACATAGTCCGCGTACTGCACCGGCAACGGCGCCCACACCGGCGCCCGGCCCTCGACCCGCGCCGCGTACGCCGCCGACACATCCCGCGCCAGCGGACCCATCGACCAGCCGTCACCCGCGATGTGGTGCACCACCAGCATCAGCACATGCTCATCCGGACCCACCGAGAACAGCCGCGCCCGGACAGGGATCTCCTGCGCCAGATCGAAGGCATACCGCGCCGCCTCCGCCACCGCCCCGGCCAGCTCCTCCGTGCCCACCTCGGCGACGGTCAGAGCGAACCCGGTCTCCTCGACCGGCAGAATCCGCTGGTACGGCTCCCCGTCAGCCACCGCGAACACCGTCCGCAGCACCTCATGCCGCCCCACCACATCCCGCAGCGCACCCTCCAGCGCACCCCGGTTCAGCGCACCCGACAACCGCAGAGCCGTCGGAATGTTGTACGTCGCGCTCGGCCCCTCCAGCTGCGTCAGGAACCACAGCCGTCGCTGGGCGTACGACAGCGGCACCCGCTGCGGCCGCTCCCCCGCCACCAACGCCGGACGCGCCGCAGCCGCCTGCTCCAGCCGTGCGGCGAGAGCAGCCGGCGTCGACGCCTCGAACAATGTCCGCAGCGCCACCTCCACCCCCAGCACCGCACGCACCCGACTCACCAACCGCGTCGCCAACAGCGAATGCCCACCCAGTACGAAGAAGTCGTCTTCGACCCCGACCCGCTCCCGACCGAGAACCTGAGCGAACGCCTGGCACAGGATCTCCTCCTGCACCGTGACCGGGCCCCGGCCTCCGCCGCTCACGTACTCCGGGGCCGGCAGCGCCTTGCGGTCGAGCTTGCCGTTCACCGTCAGCGGCAGCGCGTCCAGCACCATCACCGCCGAGGGCACCATGTACTGCGGCAGCCGGCCCGCCACAAACTCCCGTACGTCGCGCGCGAGATCCTGCGGCACGGCGGCGCCTTCGCCCCGGACCGGAACGACGTAGGCGACCAGGCGTTTGTCGCCGGCTGTGTCCTCGTGCACCAGGACCGCCGCCTGACCCACCCCC
>NZ_BAABKC010000005.1:0-65415 GCF_039543625.1 Streptomyces similanensis
GGGGCGGCCGCCGGCGGTGCGGTGCGCGGGGCGGGCGGCGGGGTGGCGGCCAGCACGGCGCACAGGACCGGGACGGCCAGCACGGCGCGCAGGGCCGGGGCGGGGCGGGTCGCGGGCGGGGCCGGGGCCGGGGCGGTGCGGGCGCGCGGGGTTCGGCGCACGGACATGGCGGACTCCTCGGTCGGGCGGGTGCGGACGGCCGCACGGGGACGGACGCCGTCCTTCCACGCGCCGTGCCCGCCGGAAACCGGCGTGTGGTGCGTCCGGGCTACCCGGGGCGCGCCCGGGATGGGGTAGGGTGCCGGGCATGTTCGCGCATCCGACCCTGAACCAGAACTGCCAGAACTGGTGGTGGACCGCTTCTCCGGCGGCCCGCTGACTGCGCGTATCCCAAGACTTCGCGAAGGCCGCCCGAGGGGCGGCCTTCGGCGTTCTCGCGCCCGGACCGTTCCTCACCGGCCGTCGGCAGACCCCGACGACACCGACGTACTGACGTACCGACGGAAACGGAAGAGGAACCATGGACCTGGCCCGGCTGCTCCACGACGACCGCCCCTTCGCCCTGCTGCGCCGCCGCGCCCCGGGCCACGACCACGAGCTGGTCGAGGTGCTCGTCGGCCCGGTGTCCGAGCGCGAACGGCTGGCCGAACTGCCCGACGAGGGACTGGCGTTGGTGCCGTTCCGGCAGATCCGCGAGCGCGGCTTCGAGGTCCGCGACGACGGCGCCCCGCTGCTGGTGCTCACGCCCGAGGAGCGGTACGCCGTCCCGCTCGCCGAGGCGCTGGCGCAGCTGCCCGCCCATGAGGTGCGGGTCGAGGGCGGCGGCTTCGACGTGGACGACGAGGAGTACGCGCGGATCGTGGGGCGGGTCCTCGACCAGGAGATCGGCGCGGGCGAGGGCGCGAACTTCGTGATCCGGCGGACCTACCGGGGCGAGATCCCCGGCTTCGCGCGGGCCGACGCGCTGGCGCTGTTCCGGCGGCTGCTGGCGGGCGAGCGGGGCGCGTACTGGACGTTCGCGGTGCACACCGGGGAGCGGACCCTGGTCGGCGCGAGTCCGGAGGCGCACGTGCGGATGTCCGGCGGCACCGTGGTGATGAACCCGATCAGCGGGACGTACCGCTATCCGGCCGAGGGCCCGACGCCGGAGCACCTGCTGGAGTTCCTCGCCGACGGCAAGGAGATCGAGGAGCTGTCGATGGTCGTCGACGAGGAACTGAAGATGATGTGCACGGTCGGCGACATGGGCGGGGTCGTGGTGGGGCCGCGGCTGAAGGAGATGGCGCACCTGGCGCACACCGAGTACGAGCTGCGCGGGCGGTCCTCGCTGGACGTGCGGGAGGTGCTGCGGGAGACCATGTTCGCCGCGACCGTCACCGGCTCGCCGGTGCAGAACGCCTGCCGGGTCATCGAACGCCACGAGGTGGACGGGCGCGGCTACTACGCCGGTGCGCTGGCGCTGCTCGGCCGGGACGCGGGCGGCGCGCAGACGCTGGACTCCCCCATCCTGATCCGCACCGCCGACATCGACGCGGCCGGGCGGCTGCGGGTGCCGGTCGGGGCGACGCTGGTGCGCGGCTCGGACCCGGCGAGCGAGGTCCAGGAGACGCACGCCAAGGCGGCGGGGGTGCTGGCCGCCCTCGGGGTACGGCCCGGCCGGCCGCGGGCGGAGCGGGTGCTGCCCGCGCTCGCCGACGACCCGCGGGTGCGGGCCGCGCTGGACGGGCGCCGCTCCTCGCTGGCGCCGTTCTGGCTGCGGATGCGGGAGCGGTCCGGGGCGCTGTCCGGACACGCGCTGGTCGTGGACGGCGAGGACACCTTCACCGCGATGCTGGCGCACGTGCTGCGCTCGGCGGGGCTCGCGGTGAGCGTCCGCCGCTACGACGAGCCCGGTCTGCGCGAGACGGCGCTCACGCACGAGGGGCTCGTCGTCCTCGGCCCGGGGCCCGGCGACCCGCGCGACCTGGGCGATCCGAAGATGCGGCTGCTGCGCGCGCTGACCGCCGGGCTGGTCGCCGGTCACCGGCACGGGGTGCTCGGCGTGTGCCTCGGCCATGAGCTGATCGCGGCCGAACTGGGTCTGGAGATCGTCCGCAAGCAGGTGCCGTACCAGGGCGCGCAGACGGCGATCGACCTGTTCGGGCAGGTGGAGACCGTCGGCTTCTACAACAGCTTCGTGGCGCGCTGCGACGACGAGGAGCGCGCCGAACTGGCCGCGCACGGCGTCGAGGTGAGCCGGAGCGCGACGGGCGAGGTGCACGCGCTGCGCGGGCCGGGCGGCGGCGCCGGCGGGTCCGGGCGCGCGGACGGCGACGGGTACGGGTTCGCGTCGGTGCAGTTCCACCCGGAGTCGGTGCTGACGCTGAACGGCGCGGCGATCGTGGCCGGGCTGGCGGGTCAGCTGTGCGGCACGAGCACGTTCTCCGAGCGCCGGCCGGCCGTGTAGTCGAGGACGTTGCGGACGGTGGCCGCCACGATCTGCCGCAGGGCGTCCTCGGTGTAGTACGCCTGGTGGGAGGTGACCAGGACGTTGGGGAAGGTGACCAGGCGGGCCAGTATGTCGTCCTCGATGGCCTCCAGGGACTTGTCGAGGAAGAACAGGCCCGCCTCGGACTCGTAGACGTCGAGGCCCACGCCGGTGAAGCGGCCCTCGCGCAGTTCGGCGACGAGGGCCGCGGTGTCGACGAGGCCGCCGCGGCTGGAGTTCACCAGGATCGCGTCGTCCTTCATCGCCTTCAGCGCGGCGGCGTCGATCAGGTGCTGGGTCTGCGGCATCAGCGGGACGTGCAGGGAGACGAGGTCGGACTCGGCGAGCAGCTGGTCCTTGTCGACGTACCGCATGCCCAGTTCCGCGCAGGCGGGATTCTCGGCGACGTCCCAGCCGAGCAGCCGCATGCCGAAGCCGTGCGCGATCCGTGCGAACGCCTCGCCGATCTTGCCGGTGCCGAGCACTCCGGCGGTACGGCCGTGCAGGTCTCGGCCCATCAGTCCGTCGAGGCGGAAGTCGAAGTCGCGGGTGCGGGTGGCGGCCCGCACGATGCGGCGGTTGACGGCGAGGGCGAGCGTCCAGGCGAACTCGGCGACCGCGTACGGCGAGTAGTACGAGACGCGGGCGACGGTCATGCCGAGGCGTTCGGCGACGCGCAGGTCGATGTTGTTGAAGCCGGTGGAGCGCTGGGCGATCATCCGGGTGCCGCCGGCCGCGAGGGTTTCCAGCACCGGCGCGTCGAGTTCGGCGTTGACGCTGGAGGAGACGATCTCGTAGCCGGCGGCGATGGGCGCGGTGTCCTCGTTGAGGAAGACGTCCAGGCAGCGGACCTCGTGGTGGTCCTGGAAGGCGTGTTCGATCAGGGGCTTCTCGTCGGCCTGCACTCCGAAGGCCAGGATCTCCACCGTGCGCTCCCGTTCTGTGCGGTGTGGGGCAGGGGCCGGGGCCGCCGGGAATCCCGAGGCTCCCGGGCATGCCGAGAATACGGCCCCTGCCCCACGGAAGGCGTCAGCCGAAGAAGACGCCGGCCTCCTCGTACAGCTTCGGGTCGACCGTCTTCAGCTTCGCGGTGGCCTCGGCGATGGGCACGCGGACGACGTCGGTGCCGCGCAGCGCGACCATCTTGCCGAAGTCGCCGTCGCGGACGGCGTCGATGGCGTGCAGCCCGAAGCGGGTGGCGAGCCAGCGGTCGAAGGCGCTGGGCGTGCCGCCGCGCTGGATGTGCCCGAGGACGGTGGTCCGCGCCTCCTTGCCGGTGCGCCGCTCGATCTCCTTGGCCAGCCACTCCCCGACGCCGGACAGCCGTACGTGTCCGAAGGAGTCGCGGGTCTCGTCCTTGAGGACCATCTGCCCGTCCTTGGGCATGGCGCCCTCGGCGACGACCACGATCGGGGCGTAGGAGGCGCGGAAGCGGGAGGTGATCCAGGCGCACACCTGGTCGAGGTCGAAGCGCTGCTCGGGGATGAGGATGACGTTGGCGCCGCCGGCGAGGCCGGAGTGCAGGGCGATCCAGCCGGCGTGCCGGCCCATCACCTCGCAGACCAGGACCCGCATGTGGGACTCGGCGGTGGTGTGCAGCCGGTCGATGGCCTCGGTGGCGATGCCGACCGCGGTGTCGAAGCCGAAGGTGTAGTCGGTGGCGGACAGGTCGTTGTCGATGGTCTTGGGCACGCCGACGCAGGGCACGCCGTACTCGTCGCTGAGCCGGGCGGCCACGCCGAGGGTGTCCTCGCCGCCGATCGCGACGAGCGCGTCGATCTCGTTCTTGGCGAGGTTGTCCTTGATCCGCCGGATGCCGTCCTCCTGCTTGAGCGGATTGGTGCGCGAGGAGCCGAGGACGGTGCCGCCGCGGGGCAGGATGCCGCGCACCGCGGGGATGTCGAGCCGGACGGTGTCGTTCTCCAGGGGGCCTCGCCAGCCGTCCCGGAAGCCGACGAAGTCGTAGCCGTACTCCTGCACGCCCTTGCGGACGACGCCCCGGATGACGGCGTTGAGCCCGGGGCAGTCGCCGCCTCCGGTCAGTACTCCGACGCGCATGGAAATGTCCCTTCGCCGCGGTTGCCTGGTGAGGGTCACGCTAAGGGTGACGCACGTCACTTCGGGACGGGCGGGACGGTCAATTCCGGTGAAATGTCCGGTAGTTGATCACGGTGGGTCACAGCAAATGCGCTCGAAAGGGTTAATTATGGGTTTACGCCGACTTGACCCAGCAATGTGGTCATATGACCTACTCGCCGTCGAGTCCGCGTTCGATGGCGTACCGGACCAGCTCGACGCGGTTGTGCAGCTGGAGCTTGCCGAGGGTGTTCTGCACGTGGTTCTGCACCGTGCGGTGGGAGATGACCAGGCGCTCGGCGATCTGCTTGTAGCTCAGGCCCTTGGCGACCAGCCGCAGCACCTCGGTCTCCCGCTCGGTGAGCCGGGGCGTCTTCGACTCCCCGGCGTCCGGGCCGGCGGCGGAGGCGGGCGCGGGTTCGGCGGCCAGCCGCCGGTACTCGCCGAGCACCAGTCCGGCCAGCCCCGGCGTGAACACCGGGTCACCGACGGCGGTCCGGCGCACCGCCTCCAACAGCTCCTGGGTGGAGGCCGACTTGAGCAGATAGCCGGTGGCGCCCGACTTCACGGCCTCCAGCACGTCGGCGTGCTCGCCGCTCGCGGAGAGCACCAGCACCCGCAACGCCGGATTGTGCGCGACGAGTTCCTTGCAGACCCGCACCCCGGGCTTGACGGGCAGGTTGAGATCGAGGACGAGGACGTCGGGCGCGGTGGCCAGGGCGCGGCGCACCGCCTGCTCGCCGTCGCCCGCCGTGGCGACCACCTCGAAGCCCGACTCGGCCAGGTCGCGGGCGACGGCGTCCCGCCACATCGGATGGTCGTCCACCACCATGACCCGCACCGGCGCGCTCAGCCCGTCCCGTCCGTTCACGTCCGTCGCCGTCATCGGTTCCCCGCCTTCCCCCGGGCCCACGCCACGGCGCCGCCCTTCGTGTTCCGCGTGCTCATCGCGTGCTGCCCGTTCTCCGCGCCCGGCGCGTTCCTGGGTACGGTCAGTTCGACCTCCGTGCCCTGTCCGGGCACCGAGATCAGCTCGGCGGTGCCGCCGATGTCGCGCAGCCGGCCCCGGATCGAGAGGGCCACGCCGAGCCGCCCCTCGCCCTCGGCCTGGGCGAGCCGCCCCTCGGGGATGCCCGGCCCGTCGTCGCGCACGGTCACCAGCACCGACTCCGGTTCGTCCTCGACCAGGATCCAGGCCCGCGCGTCCTCGCCCACGTGCCGGCGGACGTTGTCCAGGGCGGCCCCGACGGCCGCGGCGACCTCCCGGGCGACGGCGGCCGGCAGCGGCACCGGGGCGCCCGGCTCGGCCAGGGCCACCCGGGAGCCGGCGTACGGGGCGAGCAGCGCGCGCAGGTCCACGGGGCCGTCGCCGTCAAGGCCGTCGCCCCCGTGCCGCCCGAAGCGCTCGTCGCGTACGTCGTCTGCGTCGCGTTCGTCGTGTACGTCCACGAGCTGGACGAGTGCGCCGTCGGCCGCGTCGGTGGAGATGCGGGAGACCGGCACCAGGCCGCCGGAGACCAGGGTGCGCAGCGCCACCTCCTGCTCGCCCGCCAGCCGGCCCAGCTCCGCCGCCTCCCCGCCCATCACCGCGCCGCGCCGCTGCACCATGGCCAGCACCTGGAGCACGCTGTCGTGGATGTCCCGGGCCAGCCGCTCCCGTTCCCTGGTGGCGGCCTCGATCTCCAGGGCGCGGGCGAGGGTGCGCTCGGAGGCGCGGGCGACCTCGACGACGTAGCCGATGGCGATGGAGGCGACCCAGACCAGGATCACGTTGTGCACGGTGTCGCGGGCCGGGTCGCCGCGCTCGACGAGGTTGGCGACGGCGATCGCGGTGGAGGCCACGGCGGCCCACCGCCAGCCGCCCTTGAGCGCGAAGGCGAGGACGGAGCCGGCGGTCCATATCGACGGCAGGGTCGGACCGCCCGCCGCGATCCGGGCGTGCGCGTCGGCCACCGGGGTGAGGAGGATGCCGCAGACCGCGAGGCCGAGGTCGGCGGCGAGGAACGGCCTGGTGCAGCTCGCGGCGCCGGCGACCCGGGGCAGGGTGGCCAGGGTCCACACGAAGATCACGCAGTAGTACGCGACGGCCACCCCCGGGCGGGGGAAGCGGTCGTAGGCGGTGGCGAACAGGCCGACCGCGTAGAACATCGTCAGCACCCGGTAGCCGGCCAGCGCACGCCACAGCGGCTGCTCGACCGACATCCTCATCACACGCGCGCGCCTGGGCATGCGCCCCTCCCCCCGTTTCCCGCGGTCGCTCCTACTCCGCGGTTCTCTCCTCGCCCGCCTTCTTCGCCTCTGCGGTGTCCTTCGCGTCCTCGGCGGCCTCGGCGGCCTTGGCGTCCTTCGCCTCTTCGGCCTCTTCCCTGCGGCTCTCCTCGGCCAGCTCCCGCTCGACCCGCTCCTTCTGGGCCTGCGCCTTCTCGGCCTTCTCCAGGGCGGCCGTGGCCGCCTTCCCGGCCTTCTCGGCCTTGGCCGCCTCCGTGAGCTGCCGCTTGGCCGCGGTCGCGTACATGTCGACGTATTCCTGGCCGGAGAGCTTCATGATCTCGTACATGACCTCGTCGGTCACCGCGCGCAGGACGAAGCGGTCGTGCTCCATGCCCTGGTAGCGGCTGAAGTCGAGCGGCCTGCCGATGCGGATGCCGGGGCGCATGAGCTTGGGGACGACCTTGCCGGGCGGCTGGATCTTCTCCGTGTCGATCATGGCGACCGGGATGACCGGCGCGCCGGTGGCCAGCGCCACCCTGGCCAGTCCGCCGGGCTTGCCGCGGTAGAGGCGGCCGTCGGGCGAGCGGGTGCCCTCCGGGTAGATGCCGAACAGCTCGCCGCGCTCCAGCACCTCGATGCCGCTCCTCACCGCCGCCTCGCCCGCGCCGCGGGCGCCGGAGCGGTCCACCGGCAGCTGGCCGACGCCCTTGAAGAACGCGGCGGTCAGCCGGCCCTTCACGCCGGGCGTGGTGAAGTACTCGGCCTTCGCGATGAAGGTGACCTTGCGGTCGAGCACCGCGGGCAGGAAGAACGAGTCCGAGAACGAGAGGTGGTTGCTCGCCAGAATGGCGGGTCCCTCGGCCGGAATGTTCTCCATGCCCTCCACCCAGGGCCTGAAGGCGAGCCGCAGCGGCCCCCCGATGGCGACCTTCATCGTGCCGTAGAACAACCGACTTCCTCCCGTGTGTGTCGATCAGACCATAACCCGCTGCGCCACCGAAGGGCCCGACGGCCCTGGTCGGTGTCAGTGCGGTCGCGTACGGTGAAGTACCCGAAGCCGACGGCCGTGCGCCGCCGGCGGGTCACCCTGCCTCGACGTGCCTGTCACCACCTGTCACCCCTGTCACCGACGTGCCGCGTCCACTCACGAACAGGAGACCGACGTGCCGGTCCTCCCCGGAGCAGAGCCGTACCGCCACGAGGGCGGGGAGGTCGGCGTCCTCCTCTGCCACGGCTTCACCGGTTCCCCCCAGTCGCTGCGCCCTTGGGCCGAGTACCTCGCCGAGCGCGGCCTGACGGTGTCCCTCCCGCTGCTGCCCGGACACGGCACGCGCTGGGAGGACCTGCGGGTCACCGGCTGGCAGGACTGGTACGCCGAGGTGGACCGCGAGCTGCGCGCCCTCAGCGAGCGGTGCGCGCGGGTGTTCGTGGCGGGGCTGTCGATGGGCGGCGCGCTGGCGCTGCGGCTGGCGGCGAAGCACGGGGACGCGATCGACGGGGTGATGGTCGTCAACCCGGCCAACAAGGTGCACGGCCTGGCCGCGTACGCGCTGCCCGTGGCCCGGCACCTGGTGCCCACGACGAAGGGCATCGCCAGCGACATCGCCAAGGAGGGCGCGGCCGAGCTGGGCTACGACCGGGTGCCGCTGCACGCCGCGCACTCGCTGCGGAGGTTCTTCCGGCTGCTGGACGGCGAGCTTCCGCAGGTCACCCAGCCGCTGCTGGTGCTGCGCAGCCCTGAGGACCACGTGGTGCCGCCGGCCGACCCGGCGCGGATCCTCGGCCGGGTCTCCTCCCTGGACGTGACCGAGGTGCTGCTGGAACACAGCTACCACGTCGCGACGTTGGACCATGACGCGGACCGGATCTTCGAGGAGAGCTACGCCTTCGTCGCACGGCTCGCACCCAGCGTCGGCAAGGAAGGGACGGCCCAAGGTGGCTGAGCACGACTTCGACCGCGAGGGCCGGGAGAACGACGAGGCGGCCGAGGCGGTACGCCCCCCTGAGGCGGTCCGGTCGGCCGACGGGGTACGGCCCGGCGAGTCCGTCGAGCCGGCCGGGGCGGGCGGTCCGGCGGAGGCGGGCGAGGGCGCCGAACCGGTCCGGCCGGGCGACGCCGGGGGACCCGCCGAGGGGGCCCGGACCGCCGGCGCCGCCGGGCCGGGTGAGGTGGTGCGGGCCGTCGACGCGGTGCAGTCGGGTGATGCGGGACCGGCCGATCCGACCGATCCGGCCGGGCAGGACCGGCCGGTCGACGCGGCGGACCCGGCCCGGACGAGCGAGCCGGTGAAGGCGGCCGACCTGCTGAGGTCGGTCGACCCGGTCAAGGCGGTCGATCCGGTCAAGGCGGCCGATCCGTCCAAGGCGGCCGACTCCCTCAAGGCGGCGGACTCCGTCAAGGCGGCGGACTCCCTCAAGGCCGCTGAGGGCGCCGGGCCGGGTGACGGCGGGCAGCTCCGCGGGCCGGGGAAGGCGGCGGAGGCGGGCGCCGCGGCCAATGGGGAGCGGACCGGTGGCGTGCCGTTCGACGAGGACGCCGCCTGGGCCGCGATCGTCGCCGGGTACGGCGACGAGCCGCCGGATCCGCCCGGGGCGCGGCCGTTCCGGTCGATCGAGGACCTGGCGCTGCCTGAACCGCCCGACCCGGACGAGGAACGGCCGAGGACGCGGCGGACCGGCGACGACGACGGTCCCGGGACGCGAGAGGCCGGGGACGACGCCGGGCCCAGGGCGCGGCGGGCCGGGGACGACGGACCGGAGGGCGAGCGGGGCGAGGGCGGCGGACCGGAGACGCCCGGGCCGCTGGGCGGCTCGGTCTCCTTCGCGCCCGGCGTCGGCGCGTCCGCGGGCCCGCGCGACTACGCCGTGCGCGAGCCGTCCGACGACGACTTCGACGAGGACGACGAGGGCCACTTCGTGCCCCCGGAGCCGCCCCCGCTGCCGGACGCGGACGCCACCGCGAAGTTCGCCTGGCTGGGCGTGGCCGGCGGCCCCGCCCTGCTCCTGCTGGCGGTGCTGCTCGGCTGGGACATGACCTGGTGGCTGACCACGCTCTGCATCGGCGGCTTCCTCGGCGGCGTGGCGACGCTGGTGGCCCGGATGAACCCGGGCGACGACGAGGACGACGACCCGGGGCGCGGCGCGGTCGTGTGAACCGGGCGCGACGCGGTCGGGTGCACCGCGGTGGACGGGACGGGGGCCGTACGCCGGTACGGCCCCCGTCGTCGTACCGGCGTACGGCGCCTACGCCTGCGCCGGGATCCGGAGGGCCGCCAGCACCGGGCGGTGGTCCGTGGCCGCCCTCAGGTCCGCCTCGGTGACCCCGGGCTGGTCCAGCGGCACTCCGCAGCCGAGCACCTCGATGCCCGGCGTCGCGAAGACCGCGTCGATGCGGCGGTGCGGCTCGGTGGCCGACCAGGTGTGCTCGCCGCCCCAGGGAGCGGTGGCGTAACCGTCCTGGAGGGCGCCGGCCAGTCGCCGGAAGGCCGGACCCTCGGGGCCCTCGTTGAGGTCGCCGCCCGCGACCGCGTGCTCCACGCCCATCTCGGCCAGCCGGTCCAGCAGCAGGCCGCTCTGGTCGTGGCGCTCGGCGCCGACGAGGGAGAGGTGGCAGGCGAGCACGCCGAGCCGGGCGCCGCCGAACCGGACGACCGCCGTGGCCAGGCCCCGCCGGTGCTGCCCCGGGATGAGCGGCAGCAGGACGTCCTCGGTGCGCTCGACGGTGGCGCGCAGCGAGCAGAGCACCGCGGGGCCGGCGGCCGTGGCGCCGCCGGTGAGGGTCACCAGGTCGGTGGCGGCCGCGAGCCGGGCCAGCTTCTTGCGCCAGCGGAAGAAGCGGGGCGCCTCCTGGAGCAGGACGAGGTCGGGCGCGCAGGCCCTGATCACCCGGACGAGGGCTTCGGTGTCGTCCTGGAGCGAGCGGATGTTGTAGGTGAGGACACGGACGACGGCGGAACCGTCTGCCTCCGTGCGGGAGTTGGGCAGCAGCATGACGATCAACATACGCCGCGCCCACCGCGGCGCCGGTACGGCGGCCCGCCTGGCCGCGCGGACGGCCCGGTCCCGGATACGCCGACGCCCACCGGCCCGGGCGGGGCGGTGGGCGTGAGGTCGCCCGGCGGCCCGGCCCGCACGGTGGCCGGGCGGTGGGCGGGTGGTCACATGACCGGGTCGGGCTCCCGCGCCAGGTCGGCCGCGCCGACCAGGCCGGCCTTGTTGCCGAGCTGGGCGGCGATCACGTCGGCGACCGGGCGCCAGTTGCCGCCGACCAGCCAGCGCTTGTACGACTTGCGGATCGGGTCCAGGACCAGTTCGCCCTCGTCGGACAGGCCGCCGCCGACGATGAAGGCGGACGGGTCGAAGAGGGAGGCCAGGTCGGCCAGGCCCGCGCCGACCCAGCGGGCCAGCTCGCGGTAGGAGTCGACGGCGACCGGGCAGCCCTGGCGGGCGGCCATGGAGATGTGCTTGCCCTCGATGCCGTCGGGCGTGCCGTCGCCGAGCGCGAGCAGCACCTCGGCGCGCTCCGGGGTGGCGTTGGCGCGCTGCTTGGCGTACCGCACCAGGGCGCGCCCGGAGGCGTACTGCTCCCAGCAGCCCTGCGAGCCGCAGCCGCACAGCAGCCCGTCCGGGACCATCCGGATGTGGCCGAACTCGGCGGCCACGCCGAAGTGGCCGCGGCGCAGCTTGTTGCCGATGATGATGCCGCCGCCGAGGCCGGTGCCGAGCGTGATGCAGATGACGTTGCGGTGGCCCTTGCCGGCGCCGAACCGGTACTCGCCCCAGGCCGCGGCGTTGGCGTCGTTCTCCACGACGACGGGCAGGCCGACGCGCTCCTCGACCTTGGCCTTGAGCGGCTCCTGGCGCCAGTCGATGTTGGGCGCGAAGTAGACGGTGGAGCGCTGCCGGTTGACGTATCCGGCGGCCCCGATGCCCACGCCGACGATGTCGTGCCCGGCGCGCGCTCCCTCCACCGCCGAGGCGATGGCGTCCACGATGGCCTCGGCTGTGGTGGGGGTCGGCACCTTGAAGGTCGAGAGGATGGTGCCGTCCTCGTCGACCACGCCGGCCGCGATCTTCGTGCCGCCGATGTCGACGCCGATGGTGAGTCCCATGAATCCCTCAGTTCCGGTCGAGCCCCGCTACGGCCAACCGTACCCGAGGCGGCACCGTCCGATTCGCGGCGTCCACCCGCCGAGCAGGCGCGCATCGGGCGGCGGCGGGGCGCCGGGGCGGCCGGACGGGCCGGCGCCGGGGCTCAGTCCAGGTCGATGCGCTGGCCGCCGCCGGCGCCCTCGCCCCGGTCGCGGCGCTCGTCGGGCTCGTCGGTCTCGTCGAGGTTCTTGAGGTCGCCGTCGAGGTCGTCGGGGCGGTCGGTGCGGGACGTCCAGCGGCGTTCCTGGGCCTGGACGGCCGAGCGGTAGGCGGCGAGCAGTTCGCCGCCGGCCGCGGCGAGGTGGTCGAAGACGTCCGGGTTGCGTTCGATGACCGGCTCCACGGTCGCCCTGGCCTGCTGCACGACCTGCCGGACCACCTGCTGGGCGGCGGGTCCGGCCAGCGCGCCGAGCAGCGGCGACTGGAGCGAGGACAGCTTTCCGGCGACCGAGTCGACGAGCTTGCGCAGTTCCTCGGCGGCGGAGCCGGGCGGCGGGCCGTACGCGGCGCGGCGCCGGTCCTGCTCCGCCGCCAGGTCCTCGGCGCAGGCCGTCGACCAGGCGTCGGCGTCGGGCGGCGTTCCCGGCGCGGGCTGCTCCTGAGCGGCGTCGTCCCGTGTGGCGTCGTCCCGAGCGTCGTCGTCGGTGGGTGGGCGCTCTTCGCTCATGGCGGGCTCCTGACTACGGTTCGTCCTTCGACGTTACCCGAACCGGGGGCGGCGGTTCATCTCTCGCGGGGCCACAGCGCCGGGTCCGGAGCGAACCGGATCCGCAGCTCGCCCTCGCGCAGGGCGGCGCCCTCGACGGTGCACCGGCGCAGCGCCGAGGGCAGGGCGACGACGCGGCGGAACGGTCCGGCGGTGAGGACGAGTTCGTCGCCGCGCCGGATGAGGTCCAGCTCGTCGCGCAGGGCGCCGGGCAGCGGGATGTGCCACACGAGCACGCCGTCCTCGGCGATCCGGTCGGTGACGGGCCACGGGACGCGGGCGGGGGCCGGGCCGGCGGCGGGCAGGGCGAGGGCGGTCAGATCCTCCGGGCCGCGCGGGTCCCGGCCCAGGTGGGCGGCCGGGTGGACGGTGTACGTCTCGTGCCACTCGTCCAGGGCCTTGCGCTGCTGGGCGGCGAGGGCGGCCTGCCAGGCGTCGGCGGGGGCCTCGGGCAGGACCCGGGTGGCGACCAGCGACTCGACGGGCAGGGCGCGCACGGCGAGGCCGAGGGCGGCGGAGCGCAGGGCGTCGGCGCCGGCCGGTCCGGGCTCGGCGACCAGGCGTACGGCGGTGCCCGGGTCGGCGACGACCGCCTCGACGGCGGCCAGCTCCACGTCCCAGCGGGCCGCCGTCTCGTACAGCCACTCGGCGGGCATGGGGACGCCGGCCAGGCGGCCCAGGACCGGGCGCAGGGCGCGGGCGGCCTGCCGCTCGGGCGGCAGCAGACGGCGCAGGTAGCGGCGGAGTTCGGCGGGCAGGGCGAGCAGGGCGAGGGCCTGCGGGGCGGGCGGCAGGTCCACGACGAGGAGGTCGAACCGCTCGGAGAGGGCGGCGTCGCGCAGGGCGCGCAGCAGGGCGAGTTCCTCGGCGCCGGGCAGCGGGGTCAGTTCCTCGGTGTCGAGGCGGGCGGCGCCGAGCAGGTCCAGGACGTGGGCTGCGCGCTCCTGGAAGGCGGCGAGGTCGGCGCGGAAGCCGGCGGCGGCGTCGGGGCGCCAGGCGGTGAGGCCCGCTGTCACGGGCGCCGGCTCGGCGCCGGTCGCGGTGCCGAGGACCGCGCCGAGGGTGTCGGTGCGGTCGGCGCTGAGCACCAGGGTGCGGACGCCGTCACGGGCGGCGGCGAGTGCGGTGGCGGCGGCCACGGTCGTACGACCACTGCCCCCGGGGCCCGTGATCAGGAGGGTACGCATGCCCCGAACGCTACCTCCGCGCGCCCGGCCGGAACGCCGGGCCGACGACTCCGCCCCGCCCTGGACCGCCCCCGCCCTGGACCGCCCCCGGCCGGGATCGCCCCGCCGTAGACCGCCTAGCGCTCCTTGGACTCGACCCGCTTCTTCAGGCCCGCCAGCGCGCGGTCGATGATGACCTTCTCGGCCTTGCGCTTGATCATGCCGAGCATGGGGATCTTGACGTCGACGGTGAGGCGGTAGGTGACCTCGGTGGCGGCCGGGCCGGAGCGGCGCAGCAGGTAGGAGCCGTCCAGGGAGCGCAGCATCTGGGACTTCACCAGGGTCCAGGAGACCTCGTCGTCGCCGGTCCAGGTGTAGGCGAGGGTCTGGTCGTCCTTGATGGCGCCGGCGTCCATGACCAGGCGCACCTGCTCGGCGCGGCCCCGCTCGTCCGCCTCCAGGACCTCGGCCTCCTTCACCTCGCCGGTCCAGTCGGGGTAGCGGGCGAAGTCGGCGATCACCTCCATGACGTCGGCGGGGGCCGCCTCGATCGTGATGCTCGAGCTGGTGTGTTCCGCCATCGCCGTGGCTCCTCCGGATGCGGGCCGCAAGTCGGGTCTTCGTGCGCACGTGTGTGCAGCGGAAGGCTACCGCGCAGGAGGACGGCGGACTGAACCCCCACCAGTGGACAAGGCGGATGACCCGCCGCGTCGCCCGGCCGCGCTCACCACTCCAGCACCCAGGGGCGGCCCGTCCGCGCGAAGTGGCCGACGTTCACGCACTCGGTGGCGCCGATCCGCATCCGCCGGGCCAGCGGCTGGTGGACGTGGCCGAAGAGGGCGTAGCGGGGGCGGGTGCGGCGGATGGCGTCCAGCAGCGCGCGGCTGCCGCGCTCGAAGCGGCGGGCGACGGTGTCGTAGAGGAGTTCGGGGACGTCCGGCGGGATGTGGCTGCACAGCACGTCGACCTCGCCGAGCGCCTCGACCTTCGCCGCGTACTCCTCCTCGCCGATCTCGTAGGGGACGGGGGTGCCGCCGGTGCGCGCGGAGCCGGCTGCCGGGGGCGGCGCGGCCATGCGCAGGCCGCCGCCGACGAAGCCGAAGACCAGGCCGCCGATCTCCGTCCGCTGCCCGTCCAGCACGGTGATGCCCTCGCGGGCGAACTCGGGCCACAGCGGCGGCATGTCGACGTTGCCGTAGGTGGCGTACGTCGGGGTGGGGAAGGCGGCGAAGAGTTCGGCGTACTGGGCGCGCACCGCGTCCGCGATCACGGCGGCGCGGTCGCCGTCGACGCCCGCCCACAGCCGGGCGCCCAGTTCGCGTGCTTCCGCGAACCGGCGGGCGGTGCGCAGTTCGACGATGCGGCGGGTGTTCTCGGCGCCGAACAGGCCGGGGAGGATGCCGCGCGAGTGGTCGGCGTAGTCGAGGAAGAGGATCAGGTCGCCGAGGCAGACGAGGGCGTCGGCGCCGTCGCCCGCCCTGGCCAGATCACGTGCGTTGCCGTGCACGTCGCTGACCACGTGGACGCGGGTCCTGCGGTTCGGGGCGGGTGAGGCTGCCATGACGATCAAGCGTAGGCGGAGCGCCGCAGTTGTGAACAGTGGCCGCCGCAGGCCGGTTACTGGCCAGTCGTTCAGCGGGTCGACTACTGTGCGCGAGGAAACACCCATCGTGTGACGCAGCGAACATCTCGCCGGGCCCCCTGTCGAAGAGGCCATACCGGCGGGTAACCTCCGGGCAGTCCAGTCGTGCTCTGGATTTCAACCATCGGGGCCGAAAAAGGCTCCTGGTGAAGCCCTGGGCACCGACCGAGCCTTGGACCGCACCGTCGCATCACACAACGTCGTGGCGCCGGCGCCCTATGAGGAGCAGCAGTCTTGCGCGAGTTCAGCCTTCCGGCTTTGTACGAGGTCCCCGCGGACGGGAATCTGACCGACATCGTCCGCAGAAACGCCGCGCAGCATCCGGACGTCGCCGTCATCGCCCGCAAGGCCGGCGGGGTCTGGCAGGACGTCACCGCCCGCGACTTCCTCGCCGAGGTGCACTCCGCCGCCAAGGGTCTGATCGCCTCCGGCATCCAGCCCGGCGACCGGGTGGGTCTGATGTCCCGCACCCGTTACGAGTGGACGCTGCTCGACTTCGCCATCTGGAGCGCGGGCGCCGTCACCGTGCCGGTGTACGAGACCAGCTCGCCCGAGCAGGTGCGCTGGATCCTCAGCGACTCGGGCGCCACCGCCTGCGTCGTCGAGCAGGACGCGCACGCCGCCGCCGTCGAGTCGGTGCGCGAGGACCTGCCCGCCCTCAAGAGCGTCTGGCAGATCGAGGCCGGCGCCGTGGAGGAGCTGGCCCGCGCCGGGCAGGACATCTCCGACGCCACCGTCGAGGAGCGCGGCTCGCTGGCCAAGGCCGACGACCCGGCGACCATCGTCTACACCAGTGGCACCACCGGCCGCCCCAAGGGCTGTGTGCTCACCCACCGCAGCTTCTTCGCCGAGTGCGGCAACGTCGTGGAGCGGCTGCGCCCGCTGTTCCGCACCGGCGAGTGCTCCGTGCTGCTCTTCCTGCCGCTGGCGCACGTCTTCGGCCGGCTGGTCCAGGTGGCCCCGATGATGGCCCCGATCAAGCTGGGCTGCGTCCCCGACATCAAGAACCTCACCGACGAACTGGCCGCGTTCCGCCCGACGCTGATACTGGGTGTGCCGCGGGTGTTCGAGAAGGTGTACAACTCGGCGCGCGCCAAGGCCCAGGCCGACGGCAAGGGCAGGATCTTCGACAAGGCCGCGGACACCGCGATCGCCTACAGCACGGCCCTGGACACGCCCTCCGGCCCGTCGCTCGGCCTCAGGATCAAGCACAAGGTCTTCGACCGGCTGGTCTACAGCAAGCTGCGCGCGGTGCTCGGCGGGCGCGGCGAGTACGCCATCTCCGGCGGCGCCCCGCTCGGCGAGCGCCTCGGCCACTTCTTCCGCGGCATCGGCTTCACGGTGCTGGAGGGCTACGGCCTGACCGAGTCGTGCGCGGCGACCGCGTTCAACCCCTGGGACCGGCAGAAGATCGGCACCGTCGGCCAGCCGCTGCCCGGCTCGGTGGTGCGCATCGCCGACGACGGCGAGGTGCTGCTGCACGGCGAGCACCTGTTCAAGGAGTACTGGAACAACCCGGACGCCACGCGCGAGGCGTTGGCCGACGGCTGGTTCCACACCGGTGACGTCGGCACCCTGGACGAGGACGGGTATCTGCGGATCACCGGCCGCAAGAAGGAGATCATCGTCACCGCGGGCGGCAAGAACGTCGCCCCGGCCGTGATCGAGGACCGCATCCGGGCGCACGCGCTGGTCGCCGAGTGCATGGTGGTCGGCGACGGGCGGCCGTTCGTGGGCGCGCTCGTCACGATCGACGAGGAGTTCCTGGGCCGCTGGTGCGCCGAGCACGGCAAGCCGGCCGGCTCCACCGTCGCCTCGCTGCGTGACGACGCGGATCTGAACGCCGCGGTCCAGTCGGCCGTGGACGACGGCAACGCCGCGGTGTCCAAGGCGGAGTCGGTCCGCAAGTTCCGTATCCTGCCGGCCCAGTTCACCGAGGAGTCCGGCCATCTGACCCCGTCGCTGAAGCTGAAGCGGAACGTGGTCGCCAAGGACTACGCCGCCGAGATCGAGGCGCTCTACGCGAAGTAGCCCCGCCCCGCGCACCGACGGCGCGGCACCCCCGCAGGGGGCGCCGCGCCGTCGCGTTTCCCGACTCGCCTACTCCAGAAGCTCCTTGAGCCGCCCGGCCAGCAGGTCCCAGCGCCACTTCTCCAGCACCCACGCCCGGCCCCGCTCCCCCATGCGGCGGCGCAGTTCGGCGTCGCCGAGGAGGGTGACGACGCGGTCGGCGGCGTCCTCGGGGCTGCCGCCGCGCACCACCCAGCCGGTCTCGCCGTCGAGCACCGCGTCGGGCGCGCCGCCGGAGTCCCCGGCGACGACCGGCAGTCCGGTCGCCGACGCCTCCAGGTAGACGATGCCGAGCCCCTCGACGTCCAGTCCGCCGCGCCGGGTGCGGCAGGGCATGGCGAAGACGTCGCCGGCGCCGTAGTGCGCGGGCAGTTCGGCCCACGGCACCGCGCCGGTGAAACGCACGGCGGCGGCCACCCCGGTGTCGGCGGCCAGGCGGCGCAGATCCTTCTCGTACGGCCCGCCGCCGACGATCAGCAGTACCGTGTCCGGCTCGGCGGCCAGGATCCGCGGCAGGGCCCGGATCAGGGTGTCCTGGCCCTTGCGCCGCACCAGCCGGGAGACGCACACCACCACCGGCCGGTCGGTGAGCCCGAGCCGGGCCCGCACCTCGGCGCCGCCGGAGCCCGGGTGGAAGGTCTTCTCGTCGACGCCGGGCGGCAGTTGGGCCATCCGCGCGGCCGCGGCGGGGGTCAGCGCGCGGGCGATCCGGGAGCGGGTGTACTCGCCGAGGTAGGTGAGGGTGTCCGTGGACTCGCCGATGCGGCGCAGCAGCCCGCGGGCGGCGGGCAGTTGCGCCCAGCCGGCCTCGTGGCCGTGGGTGGTGGCCACCAGCCGCTCGGCGCCCGCGCGCCGGAGGGCGGGGGCCATCAGGCCGAGCGGGGCCGCCGCCCCGAACCACACGGCCGTGCAGCCGTGCTCGCGCAGCAGTGCGGCCGCGTGCCGGGTGGCGTCCGGGGTGGGCAGCAGCATCGTCGTACGGGCCCGTACGACGGTGAAGGGCTGCTCGGCGTCGAAGGCGGCCGTCGCCCGGCGGCCCTCCGCGCTCCGGTTCCAGGTGGAGGCGTGGACGACGAGCCGGCCGGGCTCCAGGCGCAGCGCCATGTTGTGCAGGAAGGCCTGGATGCCGCCCGGGCGGGGTGGGAAGTCGTTGGTCACGACGAGGGTCTTGCGCATCGCCGCCGACCCTACCCAATCCGGCCGCTCCGGCCGGAGGCGGCCACGGGACGTCGAGCCGCGCCCACCTCCCCGGAGCCCCCGGGCGGGCGTACTCCCGTGGCCCGCGCGCGGCGGGCCGGGAGACCATGGCAGGGCGCGGGGCGGACCGGCCGCCCGGCGACGACGGATCGAGGCCGCGGTGGACGGCGGGAGGGGGCCGAGGGTGGACGAGGCGGGCACGGGGCGGCGCACGGCCGCGCTGTGGGCGGTCTGGGGCGCCAGCCGCGCGGTGCTGCTGCTGTGCGCCCTGCGGGTGCTGGCGTTCCCGGGACCGGACGTCACCAGCGACGTGTCGGTGATCTACCGGGGCTGGTACGAGGTGCTGCGCCAGGGCGCGTTCCCGGTGGGCGACGTCGCCTGGCAGTACCCGCCGGGCGCGGCGCTGGCGATCCTCGCCCCGGCCGCGCTGCCCTTCCTCGGCTACGCCACCGCCTTCTTCGTCCTGGCCCTGCTGGCCGACCTGGCGGTGCTGCTCCTGCTGCGGTACGGCGGTCGGGGCCCCGGCCGGCCGCTGCGCGGGGCGTGGGCGTGGACGGCGGGCGCGGCCGCGCTGGGCCCGACGCTGTACGCCCGCTACGACGTGATGGTGACCGCGGTGGCGGTGGCCGCGCTGCTCGCCGGCGTCCGGCGGCCGCGCGTCCTCGGGGTGCTGGCGGGCGCGGGGGCGCTGCTGAAGGTGTGGCCGGTGCTGCTGCTGGTGGGGGTGCGGGGCCCGGCGCGGCGCCGGGTGTGGACCTGGGCGGCGGCCGCCGTAGCGGTACCGGCCGCGCTGCTCGCGTTCGCCCTGCCCGGCGCGCTGTCCTTCCTGACCGCGCAGCGCGACCGGGGCACGGAGGTGGAGTCGCTGGGCGCGCTGGTCTTCCACGTGGCCCGGCACTTCGGCTGGTCGGGGCAGGTGCTGCTGAACTACGGCTCGGTGGAGTTCCTCGGCCCGTACGTCGGCGCGGTGAGCGCCGCCGCGCAGGCCCTGACCCTGGCCGCGGGCGGCTGGCTGCTGCTGTGGCGGCTGCGGGCGCGGCGGTCGGCGCCGCACACGCCGGCGGACGCCGCGTTCACGGCGGTGCTGCTGTTCACGGTCACCAGCCGGGTGATCAGCCCGCAGTACCTGGTGTGGCTGGTGGGGCTCGCGGCGGTGTGCCTGTGCTTCCGGGACAGCGCGATGCGGTGGCCGGCCGTCCTGGTGCTGGCCGCCTCCGCCGTGACGGTGCTGGAGTTCCCGGTGTACTTCGCGGACGTGGTGGCGAGCGACCGGCTCGGGATCCTCCTGCTGTCGCTGCGCGACGGCCTGCTGGTGGCCGCGTGCGCGGGCGCGGGCCGTGCTCTGTGGCGCTCCACGGTGCCCGGGCCCGTCCCGGTGACGCTGCCGGGGCAGGCCGGGGTGCGCGGCCGGCCGGCCGCGGCGCCCCGGGAGTGAGCACCGCGCCGACGACCGCCGCCGTCAGCCCAGTTGGGCGCGCAGGTACTCCCGCCAGCGCGCGGTGAACTCCGGCAGCGTGGTGTGCAGCACCGTGCGCAGCGCGTCCTCGACCGCGCCGGCGCGCCGGGGATGCGTGCCGACGGCCCGGTAGAAGGCGTCGAGCCGGTCCTCGCCCCAGTGGGCGGCGATCATCCGGCAGGCCAGCCAGCCGCCCTCGTAGGCCTGCGCCAGGCGGGTCGCGTCCCCGGCGAAGCCGAAGTCCGCGTCGGCGGGCAGGGCGGTGGGCGCCCGTCCGGCGGCGACGGCGCGCTGGAGTTCGGGGGCGACCTCGTCGGGGGTGCGTCCGGCGCCGCGGTAGCCGGCCCAGTCGGCGTAGCCCTCGGAGAGCCACAGCGGGGTGGCCGCGCCGGTGTGGGCGCGGGTGGCGACGTGGGTGGTCTCGTGGGTGAGCACCACCTGCTTGCCGAGCGGGCCGAGCACGCCGTACGCGTCCGGGTTGACGATGATCCGGTCGGCGGGCGTCCGGCCGCCCCCCGTCTCGCCGGTGGTGACGGCGGCGATCCCCCGGTACTCGGCGGCGGTCGAGCCGAGCAGCGCGGCCATCCGGTCCAGCGAGCCGGGCACCAGCACCACCACCCGGCCGCTCCAGTCGCCGCCCCACGCCCGCGACACGGCCGGCACCGCGCGGTCGGCGAGGCCGGCGTAGGCGCGCAGCGAGCCGGTGCTCTGTCCGACGCCGAGGACGATGCTGTGCGCGCCCCGGACCACCGCCACCGGCCCCTGGTCCCACAGCTGCTGGGCGGCCCGGGGGGCGGGCCGCTCGGAGTCGACGCGCCAGGCGCCGTCGGCGCCGGTGGACAGGGTCAGGGTGCGGGCGACGGTGACGGGCGCGGTGTCGTAGCCGGTCAGCCGGTAGCTCAGGTCCACGTCGGCGCCGGCCGTGCCGCCGCTGCGGCGCAGCGCGGTGACCCGGTAGGACCAGGCGGCCAGGGGCACGGCGGCCAGGTTCGGGTACGGCGCGCGGACGCCGGTGGCGGCGAAGGCGGCAGGGTCGTGGTGCAGGACGGCGGCGGCCCGCCGGTCGAGCAGTCGCTGCACCTGGTGGCGGGCGGTGTCCGTCGGGGCCGGCCCGCCGCACGCCGTCAGTGAGGCGAGCAGCAGACACACCGCCGTCGCCGAGGAACCCGACACCCGCCTTCGACCCGCCACTTCCCGATCGTACGGCGGCCGGGCGGCGGCCGTCAGACCCTGGTGACCGAGGCCACCGGCATCATGTCCACCGGGTCGTAGCGCACGGGCGCGCCCGGGTAGGGGGCGTGGATCACCCGGCCGTGGCCCATGTACATCGCGACGTGGCCGGCGTCGGAGCGGTAGACGACGAGGTCGCCGGGCCGGGCCTGGGAGAGCGGGATGCGCCGGCCGGCGAAGCGCTGCTCCTGCGAGGTGCGCGGCAAGTGCACTCCGGCCTGTGCGTACGACCACTGCATCAGGCCCGAGCAGTCGAAGCCGGAGGGGCCGTTGGCGCCCCAGACGTAGGGGCGGCCGAGCGCGGAGCGGGCGGCGGCGACGGCCGCCGCGGCGCGGCCCGAGGCGGCCGGGCCGCCGTCGGGGCCGGAAGGGAGGTCGTCGCGGCCGAGGCGGGCGGCCCGGTCGTAGGCGGCCCGGTCGGCCGGGGGCAGGGAGTTCAGCAGCAGCCGGGCGCGGGCGAGTTTGCGCTCCACGGTCCGCTTGTGGGAAGCGACCGCCGTGCGGCTCCGGGCCAGTTCGGCCAGGGCCCGGCCGGCCTCGGCGCGCTCCTGGGAGAGGGCGCGCAGCGACTGGCGCAGGTCGTGCAGCTGCTCCGCCTGGTGGGCGCCGATCCGGTCGAGCACGGCCGCCTTGTCGAGGTAGTCGGCCGGGTCGCCGGAGAGCAGCAGGGCGACGGCCGGGTCGAGTCCGCCGGAGCGGTACTGCGCCCCTGCCACCGAACCGAGCGCGTCGCGCAGGGAGTTGACGCGCAGCTGCCGACGGGCGATGCGGTCCTGCCGGTCGTGCACCTCGCGGCGCAGCGCGTCGGCGCGTTCGTCGGCGCGGTCGTAGGACTCGGTCGCCTTCTCGGCCTCCTGGTAGAGCCGGTCGACCTCGGCCCGGGCGTCGCCGTGCGGCGCGGCGGGCGCGGCGGGCGCGGCGGCGGCGGGCAGGGCGCCGAGGGCGGCGGCCGTGACGGACAGGACACCTACGGCGGTGCCGGCGGTGCCGGCGCCGATGACCGACCCGGACGACGCACGGCGGCGATGAGACCCCACGGGAAGCCGAACTCCCTGCACTGGCTGACGGTTGGCGGTCTCCCCACCGCCGGGGGGCGGTGCGCCCCGGCGGCGGGGAAACGCGGCAGACAGTAGCCGCGCGGTGACGCACCGGCCAAAACGCCTCGGCGCGCGCACAGCGCTGCGCCCCGCCTCCGACACAGGTCAGAGGCGGGGCGCGGGGTCGCTGCGGGCCGCCGTGATTCGCCCGTTCGGGCGGTACGGGGCCGTGATCCGGACGCGGCCCGGGCGGGCCCGGGCCGGGTCGGCGGCGGGTGTCAGACGCGGACGCCGAACTGGAAGGGCATGTTGCCGATGGCCTCGTAGCGCACCACGGCTCCGGTGTGCGGGGCGTGCAGCACCTGGCCGTTGCCCGCGTACAGGCCGACGTGGTGCAGGTCGCCGTAGAAGAAGACGAGGTCGCCGACCTGGAGCTGGCTCTGCGAGTAGATGCGCTGGCCGATGTTGGCCTGCGACTCGGAGGTGCGCGGGATGGAGACGCCGGCCTGCGCGTAGGCCCAGGAGGTCAGGCCCGAGCAGTCGAAGGAGGACGGGCCGGTGGCGCCGTAGACGTAGGCGGAGCCTATCTTGCTCTGCGCCGCGGAGAAGGCGGCGCCGGCCCGGCCGGAACCGGCGGAGATCTTGCCGGGGTTGCCGGTGTCGCTGTTCAGGGCGGCGCGCTCGCTGGCCCGGCTGGCGCGGTTCTGCTCGGCGGTCAGGGCCGCCTTCTCCTGCGCGGTCAGGGAGTTGAGCAGCTTCTGCGCCTCGGCGAGCTTGCTCTGGACTTCCTTCTTCTTGTTGCCCAGCTCGGTGCGGGTGGCGGAGAGGTCCTTGAGCTTGGCGCCGGCCTCGGCGCGCTCCTGGGCGAGTTCGCGCTGCTTGTCCTGGATCTTCTTCAGACCGTCGGCCTGCTGGCCGCTGACCTGGTCGAGGGTGGAGGCCTTGTCCAGGTAGTCGTCCGGGTCGGCGGAGAGGAAGAGCTGGAGCGAGGGGTCGATGCCGCCGGTGCGGTACTGGCCGGCCGCCATCGAACCGATGCCGTCGCGCAGCTTGTTGAGGTCCTGCTGACCGCGGGCGACGTTGTCCTGGATCGTGGAGATCTCCTTCTGGAGCTTCTCCTGCTTCTCCTTGGCGCCGTTGTACTTCTCGGTGGCCTGCTCCGCCTGCTCGTAGAGCGCGTCGACCTTGGACTTGACCTCGTCCTTGCTCGGCTTCTCGCTCGGCGCCGCGTTGGCCGCCTGGGCGCTGATCGCGACGGCCGCCGCCGCTGTCGCGGTGAGCACGGTCACACGTGCGCGGCTGGGCTGCTTGGGTCGACGGTGGGACGCCACGGAAGCGATCTCCTTCTTTTGGGTGATCACCCGCTTGGAGGTTCGAAGGCAGACCCTAGTGACCTCATCGTGATGAATTCAAATCCCACAACAGAAAATACCGCCTCCCGAGAGGTTTCTTTGCACTCAACTCACGAGAAGTGAACTCAGGTTGACGCTGAGCGACACCGACGCGTCGGCCAATTCGGGCGTTACACCCCTACGTTGGGATTGCGGCGCGAATTGCCTTATGCCCGTTTTCGGTCGCGCGGCCGGCCGGGCGCGCGGCTTCAGCCCCGCGAGAAGCGCTTCAGCAGCATCGCCGACGCGACCGGCCGCGCCCCGGCCTTCGCGACCCCGTCGGCGACCTCGCGGTCGGTGGAGGCGACGATGACCGGCCGGCCGGGCGGCTCGGCCCGCACCAGCTGGCGGATCAGCTCGTCCGCGGTCACCCCCGGCTTGGAGAACAGCACCCGCACCCCGCGCGGCGGCGCGAGCAGCACCGGCGCCACCAGTTCGGCGCCGTCGAAGACACAGGTGACCTCGGCGCCGGTCTGCGCGGCGAGCTGTGAGAGCTGGCCGAGCAGTCTGAGGCGCTGCTTCTCCAGCGGCATCTGCGGATAGCCGGTCTTGGTGACGTTGTAGCCGTCGACGACCAGGTGCGCCTGCGGCAGCTCCAGCAGCTGGTCCAGGATCGCCGGGTCGTGCTCGGACAGCGCGCGGGCGGCGATGTCCTTCGGGGTCATCCGCCCCGGCTCCACCGCGTCCACGGTCTCGGCCGGCCGCACCGACACCGGCGGCAGCGCCAGCTCCCGGCGCAGCCCCTGGGCCGCGTCGAGCACGGTGTCCAGCAGCAGCCGTACCCGCATGTCCTCCACGCTGCGCCCCTCGCGGGCCGCCTTGCGGGTGGCCTCCAGCGCGGACTCCGCCTCGGCGAGGCGCGCCTTGAGCCGCCGGGTCTCGCTCTCCGCGGCCGACACCTGCGTCTGCCCCTCGGCGCGCACCGCCTCCGCCTCGGCCCGCGCCTTGCGCAGCGCCGCCTCACCGCGCTTGACGTCGCTGAGCGCGGCGCGCAGCTTGCGGTGCAGCGCCTCGGTCTCCTTCCTGGCCGAGTCCAGCTCGGCGCGCAGCCGCTCGGTCTCCGCGCGGGTCAGCTCGCGGGCCGCGGCGAGCTCGGCGCGCAGCCGCTCCAGCTCGGCCCGGCTCTCCTCGCCGGCCCGCTCCGCGTGCGCGCGCTGCACCTCCTCGCCGGCGGCGGTCACCAGCTTCACCCAGCCCGGCGGGCGCAGTACGTAGGCCGCGGCCGCCACGTCGAGCGGGTCCGCGGCCGGGGGCGGGGAGCCGGAGTCCAGGGCGCCGGACAGCTCCGGCTCGGCCTCTCTGAACTTCTCCCCCACCCGCTGCCGGAACAGCGTGTCGCCCTCCAGCGCCGCCGCCATCGCGTTGCCGGCGAACTTGGCCCGGCGGTTGGGCGCGAACCGGGCGTACTGGCGCAGCTGGGCCGGCAGCTCGGCCACGGTCAGCCGGCCGAAGGCGTCGGCCACGATCTGCACCACCCGGCGCCGCACACCGTCGGGCAGGGGACGGTCGAGCACCTCAGCGGCGCCGTCGTCCGGCTCCCCGCCTCGTGTCTCCACCATCCTCACCCCAATGTCTTGCCTGATCCCCGTCCGGGGATCGCCTGTAGGGGCCCGCTCCGCTCAGGAGCCGGCGCCCGGCCTGTCCACGAGTTCCACCTTGTCCACCGCGTTGCACCAGCGGCAGCGGACCGACTCGATGGTCTCACTGACCACTTCGCGTTCCTCGACGGTGGGCTCGCCGGCCAGGTCCAGGTGGACGTACTCCACGACCTTCGACGAGCGGGTCACGTCGAAGCGGGTGAGGTTGCCGCAGAGGGTGCAGCGCCACCGTGTCGTGGCGGTCGGCAGGGGAACCGTCATCGAGGCTTCACTTTCCTTCTCGTCTCCGTGACGCGCCAGCTTCCCCGGAGCGCCGGCTCGTAACCCTACGGCCTGCCGGGCCCTCGCCGCCCGGGTGTCCACGGCGGCGAGGCGGTCTGTGCTGATGCGTCCCGTTACGCCATGCTCTGTGCACATGAGCGGGTACAGGAACACGGTGGCCGTCCGGGCGGCCAGGGCCCTCCGGGCGGCGCGGACCACGCCGGCGCCGGTGACCAGGACGCTGATCGTCCTGTGCTGCGCGGTCTTCGTGATCGGCCCGGCCGGGGGACTGAACCCCGCCTACGGCACCGGGGACGCGCTGCTCGCCGCGCAGCAGACCTACTTCCGGCGCTGGGGCGTGATCCCGGCCGACCTGTTCACCGGCTCCGCCCGCGCCGCCCTCACCCCGGCCACCGCCCTGTTCGTGCACGGCAGCTGGGTGCACCTGCTCGGCAACATGCTCTTCCTGCACGTCTTCGGGGCGATGACCGAGGAGCGCATGGGCCGGACGCGGTTCACGCTGTTCTACGCCGGCTGCGGCTACCTCGCCCTGGTGGGCTACGCCGTCGCCCACGCCGGTTCGGACCAGAGCCTGGTGGGAGCCTCCGGGGCGATCTCGGCGGTGCTCGGCGCCTTCCTCTACCTGTTCCCGAGGGCGCGGGTGACCAGCGTGCTGCCGTTCCTGTTCTTCCTGCCGCTGCGGCTGCCGGCGTGGGTGGTGCTGCCGTTCTGGGCGGCCCTTCAGTGGCTGGCGGCGGGCCGGGCCGCTCAGGGGCCGGGGGTGGCCTATCTGGCGCACGTGGTGGGCTTCGGGCTCGGCTTCCTCTTCGCGTGGGCCCGGTTCGGCGGGCACGGCCGCCGCGGCCGGGGCTCCGGCGGGGCGGCGGTGGGCGCCGGGCGGACGACTAGAGTGAAGGCCAGCCCCGCTCCGGCCCCCGAGGGAGAGAACCAGCCGTGATCACCGCGATCGTCCTCATCAAGACCAGCGTGGACCGGATCCCCGAGATCGCCGAGCGGATCGCCTCGCTGGAGAGCGTGAGCGAGGTCTTCTCCGTCACCGGCACCTACGACCTGATCGCCATGGTGCGGGTGGGCCGGCACGAGGACCTGGCCGAGATCATCCCGGGCCGGATCAGCAAGATCCCCGGCGTGGAGGCGACGGACACGCACGTGGCGTTCCGGACGTACTCGCAGCACGACCTGGAGGCGGCGTTCGCCATCGGCCTGGACTCCTGACCGGGCGTACGCCGCCCGCGCGGGCCGTACGGTTCACACCGCGGGGACGCAGCGGCCGTCCTCGGTGCGGTAGCGCCACTTCGCGCCGTCGCGGACCAGTTCCCGCACCGCCGTCACGAACCGCTCGACGTGCTCGTCCGGGGTGCCGGCGCCGAAGCTGACCCGGATGGCGTTGAGGGACTTCTCGCCGGGCGCGGCCTCGGGGGCGCCGCACTCGCCCTGGCTCTGCGGGTCGCTGCCGAGCAGCGTGCGCACCAGCGGGTGGGCGCAGAAGAGCCCGTCGCGCACGCCGATGCCGTACTCGGCGGAGAGCGCGGCGGCGAAGTGGGAGCTGTTCCAGCCCTCGACGACGAACGAGATGACGCCGACCCGCGGGGCGTCGTCCCCGAACAGCGAGAGCACCCTGACCTCGGGCACCTCGGCCAGTCCGGCCCGCACCGTCGCGATCAGACGCCGCTCGCGGGCCACCAGGGAGTCGAAGCCGGCCTCGGTCAGCGCCTTGCAGGCGGAGGCGATGGAGTAGGCGCCGATGACGTTCGGGGAGCCGGCCTCGTGGCGGGCGGCGCTCTCGTGCCACTCCACGTCCACGCCGCCGTCGGCGCGCCGGGAGACCCTGCGGCTCGCGCCGCCGCCCGCGAGGTACGGGTCGGCCGCGCGCAGCCAGTCCGCGCGGCCCGCCAGCACTCCGGCGCCGAACGGGGCGTACAGCTTGTGCCCGGAGAAGGCGACCCAGTCGACGTCCAGGTCCGCGACGGACACCGGGTGGTGCGGGGCGAGCTGGGCGGCGTCCAGGACGATCCGGGCGCCGTGCGCGTGGGCGGCGGCGGCCAGCTCGCGCACCGGCCACAGCTCGCCGGTGACGTTGGAGGCGCCGGTGACGCAGACCAGCGCGGGACCGTACGGCTCGCGGTCGGCGAGCGCCCGCTCCAGGGTGGCGACCGCCTGCTCCGGGGTGCGCGGGGCGTTCAGGTAGGTCACCTGGGCGTCGCGCCAGGGCAGCAGCGAGGCGTGGTGCTCGGTCTCGAAGACGAACACCCGGCAGTCGGCGGGCAGCGCGCGGGCCAGCAGGTTGAGCGAGTCGGTGGTGGAGCGGGTGAACACCACCTGGTCGTCCGTCCGGCAGCCGAGGAACTCCGCGACCGTGCGGCGGGCGTTCTCGAACAGGTCGGTGGACAGCTGCGAGAGGTAGCCGGCGCCGCGGTGGACGCTGCCGTAGTAGGGGGCGTACGCGGCCACGTCGTCCCAGACGCGCTGGAGGGCGGGGGCGCTGGCCGCGTAGTCGAGAGCGGCGTAGCCGACCTCCCCGCCGGTCACCAGCGGCACGGTGACATCCCGCCCCAGAACGGGCAGCGGGGCACAAACGGACTGGTCGGCGGCGAGGGTGGAGACAGACATGACACAACTCCCGTGAAAGCAGGCGCGATTCACCGCACGAGCGGGCACGACAAGGCGTCACGCGGCTCAAGCACGGTGGAAAAAAGGGGAAATGCGGAGGCGGGGCTCTGCGGCCCTAGCGCATTCGCTTGCTCACGGAAGGCTCCCTCGAACGACCAGGACCCCTGGCCCCACGCTTTCCGAGAAGCGTGCGAGGGGTCCGCGCTTGCCGTAGACCTCGCTGCCTACGACCTGGTCTTCACCCGGGGCACCCCGCCACGGACGGAGGGTTGCCGGACAGCCGGCCGGGGCCACATGGCTGTCACTCATGACCTGGACAGGAACGTACGCGAACTGATCGCGGTCCCGCAACCCCTGTCCGGATCGCGGGACCGCGCCGGGTCCTCGGGGCGGCACCCACGGCCCCCACGGCCCCCGCGGCCCCCGTGGGCCGTCGGAGCCGTCAGGCGTTGCTCGCGGCCACCCAGCGCTCCAGCGTGCGCCGGGCCGCCCCGGAGTCGATGGACTCCGCCGCCCGCTCCATGCCCGCCCTGATCCGCTCCACCAGCGTCCCGGAGTCCGGCTTCAGCGCCACCAGCGCCGCCGCCGAGTTCAGCAGCACGGCGTCCCGTACGGGCCCCCGCTCGCCGTCCAGCAGCCGGCGGGCCACCTCCGCGTTGTACGAGGCGTCGGCGCCGCGCAGCGCCTCCACGGGCACCAGTTCCAGGCCCACGTCCCGCGGGTCGAAGGTCTCCTCGGCGACCCGGCCGTCGCGCACCACCCACACCCGGGAGGTGGCCGTCGTGGTCAGCTCGTCCAGGCCGTCGTCACCCCGGAAGACCAGGGAGGAGTTGCCGCGCTCGGCGAAGACGCCCGCGACGATCGGCGCCTCGTGCGCCACGGCGACGCCCACCGCCTGCGCGCGCACCTTGGCCGGGTTGGTCAGCGGACCGAGCAGGTTGAACACCGTCCGGATGCCCAACTGGCCGCGCGCCGCGCCCACGTGGCGCAGGGCCGGGTGGAACTTCACCGCGAAGCAGAAGGTGATCCCGGCCTCCTCGGCGACCTCCACCACCCGACGCGGGGTCAGGTCCAGGTTCACGCCCAGCTTCTCCAGCACGTCGGAGGCGCCGGAGGCGGAGGACGCGGCCCGGTTGCCGTGCTTGACGACCTTCGCGCCGGCGCCGGCGACGACGATGGAGGACATCGTGGAGATGTTCACCGTCTTGGCGCCGTCGCCGCCGGTGCCGACGATGTCGACGGTGTCGCCGGGCACCGTGATCACGTTGGCGTGCTCGTACATCGTGCGCACCAGGCCGGTGATCTCCTCGACGGTGGCGCCCTTGGCGCGCAGCGCCACCGCGAACCCGGCGATCTGCGCGTCCGTCGCCTCGCCGCCCATGATCCGGTCCATCGCCCAGGCGGTGTCGTCGGCCCTGAGGTCGCGGCCGTCCAGCAGACCGTTCAGCACGGCGGGCCAGGAACGGCCCGCCGCGGTGTCGCCTCCAGCGGGGGTCACAGCGCTCATCAGCCGCTCCTGGGTCGGCGCCCCGGGGCACCGGGACGCGTAGTCGTCGATCGCCTCCACCCTATCGACCCCCGCGCACGGCGAAGGGCCCCGTCCGGGGTTCGGAACGGGGCCCTTCGACCTGGCGTGGCGACGCTCAGGGGTCAGTGATCAGTGGTGGCCGTGGCCACTCGTGATCTCCTTGTACTCCTCGACAGTCGGCTTGGAGATCTGGTTGTCCTCGCCGTAGTAGGCGTTGCTGAGCTTGGCGCGCAGCTTCGCCGTGCCCGACACCTTGCGCTCGACGCCGTTCTCGTCGACCGCCGGGCCGATCTCGACCGGCTCGTACTGCTGGTGCGCGGTGAGCGTGTACAGCTGCTCCTGGCTGAGCGGCTCGTGCACCTCGATGAACTCACCGTGCGGCAGGCGCTTGATGATGCCGGACTCGCGGCCGTGCAGCACCTTCTCCTTGTCCCGGCGCTGGAGGCCGAGGCAGATCCGCTTGGTGATGACGAACACGATGAGCGGCATGACGAAGAACGAGATCCGGACGAACCAGGTGATCGCGTTGATCGACAGGTGGAAGTGGGTGGCCCACAGGTCGTTGCCGCCGCCGACCAGCAGCACGAAGTACCACGAGATCCACGCGGCGCCGAAGGCGGTGCGGGTCGGGGCGTTGCGCGGCCGGTCCAGGATGTGGTGCTCGCGCCGGTCGCCGGTGACCCAGGCCTCCAGGAACGGGTAGACCGCGATCGCGACCAGCACCAGCGGGAAGATGATCAGCGGTACGAACACGCCCAGGACGAGCGTGTGGCCCCAGAGGTTGATCTCCCAGCCCGGCATCGTGCGGATCAGGCCCTCGGAGAAGCCCATGTACCAGTCGGGCTGGGCGCCGGTGGACACCTGGTCCGGACGGTAGGGGCCGATGGCCCAGATCGGGTTGATCTGCGCGATCGCCGCGATGGCCGTGATGGCGCCGAAGACCAGGAAGAAGAAGCCTCCGGCCTTGGCCATGTAGACCGGCAGCAGCGGCATGCCGACGACGTTGTTGTTGGTCTTGCCGGGGCCCGCGAACTGCGTGTGCTTGTGGTAGAAGACCAGGATCAGGTGGGCGACCACCAGACCGAGCATGATGCCCGGCAGCAGCAGGATGTGGATCGAGTAGAACCGGGCCACGAAGTCGTGGCCGGGGAACTCGCCGCCGAAGAGGAAGAACGACAGGTACGTGCCGACGATCGGCACGGACAGGATCGCGCCCTCCATGAAGCGGACACCGGTGCCGGAGAGCAGGTCGTCCGGGAGCGAGTAACCGGTGAAGCCGGTGAACATGCCCAGGACGAACAGCAGGAAGCCGAACAGCCAGTTGACCTCACGCGGCTTGCGGAACGCGCCGGTGAAGAACACGCGCATCATGTGCACGAACATGCCGGCCAGGAAGATCAGCGCGGCCCAGTGGTGGATCTGCCGGATGAGCAGACCACCGCGCACCTCGAAGGAGATGTGCAGGGTCGAGTTGAACGCCTCGCTCATCAGCTGTCCCTGGAGCGGGACGTAGCTGCCGTGGTACACCACCTCGTTCATCGAGGGGTGGAAGAACAGCGTCAGATACACACCCGTGAGGATGATGATCAGGAAGCTGTAGAGGCAGACCTCACCCAGCATGAACGACCAGTGGTCGGGGAAGATCTTGCGCATGTTGGCCTTGGCCAGGCTGTAGATGCCCAGCCGGCCGTCGGCCCAGTCGGCGAGCTTCTCGCCGGCCGGTGCCTTCCCGCGCGCGCGGGTCGGCTCGTTGCTCGCTGAAGTACTCATCCGCGCTCCCAGAATGCAGGACCGACGGGCTCCTCGAAGTCGCCGAGCGCCTGGAGGTAACCCTCGCTGTCCACGCCGATGCGCAGCTGCGGCAGGGCGTGTCCGGCGGGGCCGAAGATCACTCGGGCACCGTCGGAGAGGTCGAAGGTGGACTGGTGGCACGGGCACAGCACGTGGTGCGTCTGCTGCTCGTACAGGGAGATCGGGCAGCCCACGTGGGTGCAGATCTTCGAGTACGCCACGACGCCCTCGTGCGACCACTCCAGCTCGCGCTTGTCCTTGATGTTGTCCGGCTGGAGCCGGACGATCATCAGGGCCGCCTTGGCGATCTCGGTCTGGAACTCCTCGTCGGTCTCCTTCAGCCCGTCGGGCATGGCGAAGGTGAGCGAGCCGACCGCGACGTCCTCGGGACGCAGCGGCTGGTTGGTGTTCATGTTGACCAGGCGCTTGCCCTTGGACCACATGGTGTGCCGCAGCGACTCCTTGGGCAGCGGGCCCAGGTCGCGCAGCAGGAACAGACCGGACAGCGGCACCAGGGTGAGCGCGCCCAGCATGGTGTTGCGGATCAGCGGCCGGCGGCCGATCACCGACTCCTTGGCGCCCTGCTTGAAGTCCGCGTGGACCTTGGCGCGGACCTCGGGCGACGCCTCGATCGGGTGCCGCTCGTCGGCGACCTCCGCGTCCGACATCAGGGTGCGGGCCCAGTGGACCGCGCCCGCGCCGATGCAGAACAGCGCCACGCCCAGGGTCAGGCCGAGCGCGAAGTTCATCGCGCTGACGTGGCCGATCGGGAAGACGTAGACGACCTTGTCGTTCGGGATCGTCACGTACGAGGCGATGAAGCCGACGGTGGCCAGCATGGACACCGTGAACAGCAGGGCGACGACGCGCTCGGACCGCTTGGCGGCCCGCTCGTCGATGTCCTGGATCCGGTGCTCGTGCGGGGGCAGGCCGGGGTCGGCGAACGGGTTCTTCTCGTCCGCGGCCTTCACGGCGCCGTGCGTGCCGTGCTCGGCAGGCAGGTTCTCTTCTGGAATGTCTTGGCTACTCATGACTTCTTGGCCTTTGCGGTCCGAGCGGCGACCCACACGGCGACGGCGACCAACAGGCCGAGGCCGAAGATCCACGCGAACAGACCCTCGCTGACCGGCCCGAGGCCGCCCAGTTCGAGACCGCCGGGGTTCTCGGTCTTGTCGCTGTTGACCGCGTTCAGGTACGCGATGATGTCCTTCTTGTTCTTCTCCGACATCGTGGTGTCGGGGAAGGAGGGCATGTTCTGCGGGCCGGTCTGCATGGCCTCGTAGATGTGCTTCGGCTGGACGCCGTCGAGGTCCGGGGCGAACTTGCCGTGCGTGAGCGCACCGCCCTTGCCGGTGAAGTTGTGGCACTGCGCGCAGTTGGTGCGGAACAGCTCGCCGCCCTTGGCGATGTCCGCGCCCTCCGGGCTGTACTGGTTCTTCGTCGGCACGACGGGACCGGCGCCCAGGGAGGCGATGTACGCCGCCAGCTGGTCGATCTCGGCCTGGCTGTAGATGACCTTCTTGCGCGGGACCTGCGCGCTCGGCTGCTGCGCGGGCATACGGCCGGTGCCGACCTGGAAGTCGACGGCCGCGGCGCCCACGCCCACGAGGCTGGGACCGTCAGTGGTGCCCTGACCGCCCGTGCCGTGGCAGCTTGCACAGCCGACCGCGTAGAGCTTCTTGCCCTCCTCGATCGTGAGGGACTGGGCCGAGTCGTCGGCCTTCGCCTTGCTCGCGGGCGCGAACGCGGTGTACAGCCCCCCCGTGGCCGCCAGCGCGAGAAGTAGGACGACGACCGCCGCCAGCGGATGGCGTCGTCGTGCGGAGAGCTTTTTCACGGATTACCCCGGTGTCAGGATCTTCTGCGTCGATGCGTTGCGTACTGAGGTCGGTTCGTCGCTACTTGATCAGGTAGATCGTGGCGAAGAGGCCGATCCAGACGACGTCGACGAAGTGCCAGTAGTAGGACACGACGATGGCCGCGGTCGCCTGCTCGTGGGTGAACCTCCGGGCCGCGTAGGTGCGGCCGAGGACCAGCAGGAAGGCGATGAGACCGCCCGTCACGTGCAGGCCGTGGAAGCCGGTGGTCAGGTAGAACACCGAGCCGTACGGGTCGGAGGACAGGGAGAGCCCGTCCTCCTTCACCAGGCTGGTGTACTCGTAGATCTGACCGCCGATGAAGATCGCACCCATGATGAAGGTGACGATGAACCAGCCCCGGAGCTTCTTCACGTCACCGCGCTCGGCGGCGAAGACGCCGAGCTGGCAGGTGAGCGAGGAGAGCACCAGGATCGTGGTGTTCGCCGACGAGAAGGGGACGTTGAGGTGGTCCGCCATCTCCTTCCAGTGCGCCGGACCCGTCACCGATCGCAGGGTGAAGTACATCGCGAAGAGGGCCGCGAAGAACATCAGCTCGGAACTCAGCCAGATGATGGTTCCGACGCTGGTGAGGTTCGGCCGGTTGACCGACGGGTGCGCGTGCCCGGTTTCTACTGTCGTTGCTGTCGCCACGACCGACATTATGTCGGTCGCTTATCCCGCCCTCACTCCGGGGGGTGCCGTTCGGAGTGTCTGGGGGGTGTGTCCAGCCCGTATGGCCCATCGAAGGGGTGTTCCAAGCGGTGTTGACCGGGAGTGCGGAGGAGTAGCATCCGCGCCATCGGTACCCGGAAGTTCCCGATGAGTTCTCCGACCAAGGCTGTTCCGAGATGCGTGGAGGAACAATGCAGGCGACCGCCACGGTGCTGGTCTACAGCGACGACGCAGGCACCCGGGAGCAGGTGCGGCTGGCCACCGGCCGCAGGCCGGCCCAGGACGCGCCTGTGGTGGAGTTCCTGGAGTGCGCCACGCCCGCCGCGGTGCTCAAGGAGCTGGACAAGGGCGGGATCGACGTCTGCGTCCTGGACGGCGAGGCCGTGCCCATGGGCGGCATGGGGCTGTGCCGCCAGATCAAGGACGAGGTGTTCCGCTGCCCGCCGGTGCTGCTGCTGATCGGGCGGCCGCAGGACGCGTGGCTGGCCACCTGGAGCCGCGCGGACGCCGCGGTGACGCTGCCGGTGGAGCCGGTGGAGTTCGCGTCGGCGCTGGCCGCGCTGCTGCGGAAAAGAGTCTCCGTGAGCGCGTGACGGGCTCCTGCGGCGCCTGACGGAGCTCCACGGCGCCTGACAGCCCGGGACGGCCCCCGCGGCCTCGTGACCGCGGGGGCCGTCCCGGGGCTCCCGTCCTACAGGCTCGGTCCTGCAGGCTCTGGTCCTACAGGCTCTGGGGGCGCAGCCGGGTGGTGTCGCCCTGGGGGGAGCCCTGGGCGCCGGTGAGGGCGCTGCCCTGGACCCACTTGTCCCAGGACAGGTTCCAGTCGCCGAAGCCGTTGTCGAAGTTCTCCATCTGCTGGCCGGCGGAGTTCACCACCTGGACGATGTCGCCCTCGTGGATGTTGTCGAAGAACCACTTGGCGTTCGGCGTGCTCATCCCGGTGCAGCCGTGGCTGACGTTGGCGCTGCCCTGGGAGCCCACGGACCAGGGGGCCGCGTGGACGAACTCGCCGCTCCAGGTCACCCGGGTGGCGTAGTAGACGGGCAGGTCGTAGGAGTCCGAGGAGCCCGCGGCGATGCCGACGGTGGTGCTCTTCATCCGCACGAAGTACTGCTTGGCCAGGACGACCTTGACGCCGTTGCGGGTCTCGAAGCCGGGCTTGCCCGTGGTGACCGGGATCTCCCGGACCTTCTCGTCGTTGCGGTAGAGCGTCAGCCGGTGCGTGGCGGCGTCCGTGAGGGCGATGACGCGGTCGCCGGTGGTGATGGTCAGCGGCTTGGCGGCGGCGCCCCACAGCTGGTCGTTGATCCGGATGTTCTCCAGGTTGCTGCGCACCTCGACGGTGGCGTCGGCCGGCCAGTAGTCCCGCGGGCGGTAGTGCAGCTGCTTGTCGTCCACCCAGTACCAGGAGCCCTGCACGGCGGGGGTGGACTCCACCCTCAGGCCGCGCTCCACGATGGCGCGCTGGGCCTTGTCCCGGATGGGCTGGTCCAGTTGGGCGACGATGGGCTCGCCGACGCCGTAGGTGCCCGCCTCCGGCCCGAACTCCACGTTCAGGCGCTTGAGGGTGGCGGGCTTGCTGGTGTCCACGGTGAGGACCTTGCGGCCGGGTGCGCCGTCGCCGTCCTCCGTGCTCACCGTGACCGAGTAGTGGGCTCCGGCGGCCAGGGGCGAGGTGCTGTGCCAGCGGGCGCCGTCGGCGTCCAGTTCGCCCGAGACGCGGCGGCCCGTGGTGTCCACGGCCGTGACGTCCGTGATGCGGCCGTCCGAGCCCTCTGCGGTGACCACCAGGGGCTTGTCCGGGTCGGCCTGTTTCCCGGCCTCCGTGGGGCCGCTGACGGAGATCTGATCCGCCGCGTCGTACGGGGCGGTGGCCAGGGGATTGCCGCCGGCGCCGCAAGCGGTGGCGCCCGCGCCGAGGGCGGCCACCAACAGGGCACGGCTGACGACGGTGCGAGTACGCGTGCGCGGAGTGGTGCTCATGGCAGCACGCTAGGTAGCTCCGTCGACTTCGGCGCGATAAGTCGTCCGTTCGGGCGACGCTCGTACGGCTGCCGTACGGTCGCGGGCGGAAACGGCGGGAGCCCGGACCCTCCGTGCGGAGGGTCCGGGCTCCCGGGGCCGAGCGGGTGTCGCTACTGGGTGCGGTTCTCACCGCGGTAGTACTCGAACACCCAGCCCCACAGACCGATCAGCACCAGCGGGGCGCCGAAGTACAGCAGCCACCAGCCGAGCGCCACGCCGAGGAAGGCGAGCGCGCCGCCGACGCCGAGGGCGAGCGGCTGCCAGCTGTGCGGGCTGAAGAAGCCCAGCTCACCGGCGTCGTCCGCGACGTCGGCCTCCTTGTTGTCCTGAGCGCCGGCGTCCACCCGCTTGGCCGTGAAGCCGAGGTAGAAGCCGACCATGATGCTCAGGCCGAAGGAGAGGAAGAGCGCCGTGGTGCCGGCCGGCTCCTTGGACCACAGGCCGTAGACGACGGCCATGACCAGGAGGAAGGCGGCCAGCCAGATGAACAGCTTGCCCTGGATCTTCACTTGCCGGCCTCCTTGCCGCCGGCGAGCGCCGCCTTCTCGCCGTGACCGGCGTTCTCGAGCTGGTCGAGCGCGGCGATCTCCGGGTGGTGCAGGTCGAACGCCGGGGATTCACTGCGGATCCGCGGCAGGGTGAGGAAGTTGTGCCGCGGCGGCGGGCAGGAGGTCGCCCACTCCAGGGAGCGGCCGTAGCCCCACGGGTCGTCGACGCCGACCGGCTTGCCGTACTTGGCCGTCTTCCACACGTTGTAGAAGAACGGCAGGATCGACAGGCCGAGCACGAACGAGAAGATCGTCGAGATCGTGTTCAGGGCGGTGAAGCCGTCGGCCGCCAGGTAGTCGGCGTACCGGCGCGGCATGCCCTCGGCGCCCAGCCAGTGCTGGATGAGGAAGGTGCCGTGGAAGCCGATGAACAGCAGCCAGAAGGTCATCTTGCCGAGGCGCTCGTCCAGCATCTTGCCGGTGAACTTCGGCCACCAGAAGTGGAAGCCGGAGAACATCGCGAAGACGACCGTGCCGAAGACGACGTAGTGGAAGTGGGCCACCACGAAGTACGAGTCGGAGATGTGGAAGTCCATCGGGGGCGAGGCCAGGATGACGCCGGTCAGACCACCGAAGGTGAAGGTGATCAGGAAGCCGGTCGCCCAGAGCATCGGCGTCTCGAAGGACAGCGAGCCCTTCCACATGGTGCCGATCCAGTTGAAGAACTTCACACCGGTCGGTACCGCGATCAGGAAGGTCATGAACGAGAAGAACGGCAGCAGCACACCGCCGGTGACGTACATGTGGTGCGCCCACACGGTCACGGACAGACCCGCGATGGCGATGGTCGCGCCGATCAGACCCATGTAGCCGAACATCGGCTTGCGGGAGAAGACCGGGATGACCTCACTGATGATGCCGAAGAACGGCAGCGCGATGATGTACACCTCTGGATGGCCGAAGAACCAGAAGAGGTGTTGCCACAGCAGGGCTCCGCCGTTGGCGGCGTCGAAGACGTGGGCGCCGAACTTGCGGTCGGCCTCCAGCGCGAACAGGGCCGCGGCCAGCACGGGGAAGGCCAGCAGGACGAGCACCGCGGTGAGCAGCACGTTCCACACGAAGATCGGCATGCGGAACATGGTCATGCCTGGCGCGCGCATGCAGATGATCGTGGTGATGAAGTTGACCGAACCGAGGATCGTGCCGAAGCCGGAGAAGGCCAGACCCATGATCCACATGTCGCCGCCGATGCCCGGCGAGTGCACCGCGTCGGAGAGCGGGGCGTAGGCGAACCAGCCGAAGTCGGCGGCGCCCTGCGGGGTGAGGAAGCCACCCACCGCGATCAGCGAGCCGAACAGGTACAGCCAGTAGGCGAACATGTTCAGCCGCGGGAAGGCCACGTCCGGCGCGCCGATCTGGAGCGGCATGATCCAGTTCGTGAAGCCGGCGAACAGCGGCGTCGCGAACATCAGCAGCATGATCGTGCCGTGCATCGTGAACGCCTGGTTGAACTGCTCGTTCGACATGAACTGCAGACCGGGGCGGGCCAGCTCGGCGCGCATCAGCAGCGCCATCACGCCGCCGATGCAGAAGAACGCGAACGACGTGACGAGGTACAGCGTGCCGATCGTCTTGTGGTCGGTGGTCGTCAGCCACTTGATCACGACGCTGCCGGGTTGCTTGCGCCGCACCGGCTGCTCACTCTCGAAAGAGCCCTCAGCCGCGGCGGCACCCTGAGGTTCGTTGAGGATGCTCACAGGTTGTTCGTCTCCCGGTTCTTCTCGTGGCTCGTCTGCGCGATGCCGGCGGGAACGTAACCGGTCTGCCCCTTCTTAGCGAGGTCCTTGAGGTGCTGCTCGTAACGGTCCGGCGAGACGACCTTCACGTTGAACAGCATCCGGGAGTGGTCCTGGCCGCAGAGCTCGGCGCACTTGCCCCGGAAGGTGCCCTCCTGGTTGGGGGTCACCTGGAAGGAGTTGGTGTGGCCGGGGATGACGTCCATCTTCATCAGGAACGGCAGCACCCAGAACGAGTGGTTGACGTCCCGCGAGGTCAGGATGAAGCGGACGGTCTTGCCCTTGGGCAGCCACAGGGTCGGGCCGGGGTTCCCGTTCTGCGGGTTCCGCGTGCCCGGGGTGCCGTAGTCGTAGACGCCGCCGGCATTGGCCGGGAAGTCGTTCTTGAACCGGTCCGGAATGGCCAGGAGGTTCTTGTCGGTCTTCGCGTCACCCGCGGAACCCGCGACGGGCGCCACGTAGTTGAAGGCCCAGCTCCACTGGTAGCCGACGACGTTGACCGTGACGTCGGGCTTCTTGGATTCGTCGAGGAGCTTCGACTCGTCGCGGGCCGTGAAGTAGAACAGCACCGAGACGATGATGAGCGGGACGACCGTGTACAGCGCCTCGATGGGCATGTTGTACCGGGTCTGCGGAGGGACCTCGACCTTGGTGCGGCTGCGCCGGTGGAAGAAAGCACTCCACAGGATCAGACCCCACACCAGCACGCCGACCGCGATCGCGGCGGCCCAGGAGCCCTGCCACAGGGAGAGGATCCGCGGAGCCTCTTCCGTCGCGGGGGTGGGCATACCCAGCCGGGGGAAGTCCTTGTATGTGCAACCGGTTGCGGTCGCCAGGACCAGGCCCGCAGTCAGTGCCTGCAGCAGCTTCCGCCGCATCGGGCGCCGCGGCGAGCGGTCGGAGCCGTTGGGACTCACGTAGCGCCTTCCCGAGAGTCTCGCCCGCGCGGTTGGCTGCGGCCTGCCTTCTCGCTGGTCGGTCGCCGCCCTGCGTCGGGCAGGGGTTTGGATGTTTATGCGGACCAAACCCTACTGGACGCGTTCCGGCGGGTCGCGGGGAGGGGGGCCCAACGCGCCGCGGGTCACGCTGGAGGGTGGGATGCCCCTCGGTGGCGGGGTTTGCGCAGGTGTGCTGGGCGCCCAACGGGCCGGGGGCGCGCCGTTCGTGGCGCCGGCGGGCGGCTGGCGGCGGGGCGCGCGGTCCGCCGCGCGCCTGCGGGGCGCTTAGCGTGGGCGTGTGGTCTATTTCGACGCCGCTTCCGGCGCTCCCCTGCATCCCGTCGCCCGGCAGGCCCTCGTCGCCTCTCTCGACGAGGGGTGGGCCGACCCCGCGCGGCTCTACAAGGAGGGGCGGCGGGCGCGGTTGCTGCTGGACGCTGCGCGGGAGGCGGCGGCCGAGGCGGTGGGGTGCCGGGCCGACGAGCTGACGTTCACCGCCTCCGGGACGCGGGCCGTGCACACGGGGATCGCGGGGGCGCTGGCCGGCCGGCGCCGCGTCGGGGATCACCTGATCGTGTCAGCCGTGGAGCACTCCTCGGTGCTCCATTCGGCCGAGGCGCACGAGGCGGCGGGCGGTTCGGTCACCCGGGTGCCGGTGGACCGGGGCGGCCGGGCGGACGCCGCGTCGTACGCCGGGGCGCTGCGCGCGGACACCGCGCTGGCCTGTCTTCAGTCGGCCAACCACGAGGTGGGCACCGAGCAGCCGGTGGCGGAGGCGGCCGAGGTGTGCCGGGCGGCGGGGGTGCCGCTGCTGGTGGACGCGGCGCAGTCGCTGGGCTGGGGGCCGGTGGCGGGCGACTGGTCGCTGCTGACGGCGAGCGCGCACAAGTGGGGCGGGCCGCCGGGGGTCGGACTGCTGGCGGTGCGCAAGGGGGTGCGGTTCGCGGTGCGGGGGCCGGCCGACGAGCGGGAGTCGGGCCGGGCGGCCGGGTTCGAGAACATCCCGGCGATCGTGGCGGCGGCGGCCTCGCTGCGGGCGGTGCGCGCCGAGGCGGCCGCTCAGGCGGTGCGGCTGCGGGAGTTGACGGAGCTGATCCGGGCGCGGGTGCCCGAGCTGGTGCCGGACGTGGAGGTGGTGGGCGATCCGGTGCGGCGGCTGCCGGGCATCGTCACCTTCTCCTGTCTCTACGTCGACGGCGAGGCGCTGCTGCACGAGCTGGACCGGGAGGGCTTCGCGGTCTCCTCCGGCTCCTCCTGCACCAGCGGCACGCTGACGCCGAGCCATGTGCTGCGGGCGATGGGCGTGCTGAGCGAGGGGAACGTGCGGGTGTCGCTGCCGGCCGGGACGTCCGCTCCGGACGTCGAGCGGTTCCTCGCGGTGCTGCCGGGGGCGGTGGCGGGGGTGCGGGAGAAGCTGGGGGCGCCCGCTCCGCGGGCGGCCGTGCGCCGGGCGGAACTGGTGCTGGACGCGCTCGGCAAGCGCTGCCCCGTCCCGGTGATCGAGCTGGCCAAGGTGATCGGGGAGGTGCCGGTCGGCGGCACGGTGCGGGTCCTGGCCGACGACGCGGCGGCGCGGCTGGACATCCCGGCGTGGTGCGAGATGCGCGGTCAGGAGTACGTCGGCGAGGAGCCGGCGGACGAGGGCGCGGCCTACGTCGTCCGCCGGCTCTCCTGAGGACGGCTCGGCGCGAGCCGTGCTCCCCGGGCGGCCGGGCGGCGGTCAGACCAGGTGGGCGCGGACCTCGCGGGCCGCGTCGTCGCCGTACGCCTTGGTGAAGCGTCCCATGAAGTGGCCGCGGCTCAGCTGGTACTCCTGGGTGCCGACGGTCTCGATGACCAGGGTGGCGAGCATGCAGCCGACCTGGGCGGCGCGCTCGTGGTCGACGCCCCAGGCCAGGCCGGACAGGAAGCCGGCGCGGAAGGCGTCGCCGACGCCCGTCGGGTCGGCCTTGCGCTCCTCGTCCGGGCAGCCGACCTCGATCGCCTCGTCGCCCGCGCGCTCGATGCGCACGCCGCGGGCGCCGAGGGTGGTGACCCGGTGGCCGACCCGGTCGAGGATCTCGGCGTCGCTCCAGCCGGTCTTGTTCTCGATGAGGCCCTTCTCGTACTCGTTGGAGAACAGGTACGTCGCGCCGTCCAGCAGGGTGCGGATCTCGTCGCCGTCCATCCGGGCGATCTGCTGGGAGAAGTCGGCGGCGAACGGGATCGAGCGCGAGCGGCACTCCTCGGTGTGCCGCAGCATCGCCTCCGGGTCGTCGGCGCCGATCAGCACCAGGTCGAGGCCGCCGACGCGGTCCGCGACGGTCTTCAGCTCGATGAGGCGGGCCTCGCTCATCGCGCCGGTGTAGAAGGAGCCGATCTGGTTGTGGTCGGCGTCGGTGGTGCACACGAAGCGGGCGGTGTGCAGGGTCTCGGAGATGCGGACCGAGGCGGTGTCGACGCCGTGCCGGTCGAGCCAGTCGCGGTACTCGCCGAAGTCGGGGCCGGCGGCGCCGACCAGGACGGGGTCGGTGCCGAGCTGGCCCATGCCGAAGGCGATGTTGGCGCCGACGCCGCCGCGCCGGACGTCCAGCTGGTCGACGAGGAAGGAGAGCGAGACCGTGTGCAGCTGGTCCGCGACGAGCTGGTCGGCGAAGCGGCCGGGGAACGTCATGAGGTGGTCGGTGGCGATGGAGCCGGTGACAGCGATGCGCACGGCGTGGACTCTCCTGCCGGGAGGGGGATTGACAGTTCACGCTACCCGCTCGGCGCGGAGCGCTGAAGCGGGCGAAACTACCCGATAGTAGAGCTTTCCCGGACGGCTGTGACGTGCCTACGGTTCGCCCATGACGAACCCCGGGATTCACACCGGCCCCGCCCGGGCCGATCAGGACGTCGATCTGGCCGCGCTGCGCGGGGACTGCGCCCGGATGGCGCCGCGCTGGGCGGCGCCCGGGCGCCGGGCCGCCCGTCCGGTGCCGCCGTCGCGCATCCACGGCGTGTCCGTGCCGGCCTCCGCCGCCCGGCTGCTGGCCGCCATGGCGGAGTACGGCGACTGAGGGCGCGCCGCCCCGGGCGAGCGGCCCGCGCCGGGAGACGGGAGCCGGGAGCCGGGAAGGGAACCCGGGCGGGGAACCGTACGCTCCCCCGCCGCGTCCCATCGCCGTCCCCCGTTCGGGGGATGCGGGATACGACCCGATGGCCGATCACTTCCACAGGGGCGGCCGCGGGCCGGTCCGGGGACGTACGGCAGCCGAAGGAGCGATGCGGTGAACACCGAGCGAGCCGACCACGACGACGCGGCCGGGGCCGCGGGCAGCGGCGCCTCCGGTGCCGGCGCCTCCCGCACCGGCGAGGACACCTCGGGCGGCGACACGGCGGGTGCGCGGGGCGGCGGGCGGTCGCGGTGGGGGCGCGGGCCGCTGATGGCGGTGCCGGTGGCCGCCGCCGTGCTGCTGGTGGGCGGCGGCGGGGCATACCTCGCCGCCGGCGCCGCGGACGGCCGTACGCAGTCGGCGGCCTCCGCCGGGCACGGCACTCCCCCGCCGCTCGTCCTGGACGGTTACGCCGCGCGGGGCACGGGCGGCGGCACGGACGGCGGAACCGGCCCCGGCATCGCGCCCGGCGAGCCCAACCCCTACGGGACCACCTACCGGGCGGCCGGCGCGCTGCCCGCCGGGCCCGGGTCGGCGCCGGTCTACACCGCGCGGGGCGAGGTCGGCCGGGCGGAGGTGGCCCGGCTGGCGAAGGCGCTCGGCGTGGCGGGCGCGCCGGTGGCCGAGGCGCGGGCGTGGCGGGTCGGGGCCGTCAAGGACGGTTCGGGGCCGGTGCTCCGGGTGGACCGGCAGGCGCCGGGGTCCTGGACGTTCAGCCGGTACGCGCCGGGCACCGACGACTGCAAGGGCTCGGTGTGCGGGCGCGGACCCGTCGCTCCGGCCGGGCGCGCGGTGAGCGCGGCGGCGGCGGAGAAGGCGGCGGCGCCGGTGCTCGCGGCGGTGGGCCAGGGCGACGCGCGGGTGGACGCGAGCCGGATCATGGGCGCCCAGCGGGCGGTGACCGCCGATCCGACGGTGGGCGGTCTGCCCACGGACGGCTGGACGACCGATCTGGTCGTCGGCGTGCGGGGTGAACTGGTCGGCGGCAGCGGGCAGGTGAAGGCGCCGGTGAAGGGGGACACGTATCCGGTGCTGAGCGCGCGCCGGACGCTGGACCTGATGAACGCCGCGCCCCGGACCGACCACCGCATGGGCGTCGGCGGCTGTGCGAGCGCGGTGCCGCTGAAGGACCGGCTGGAGGCGCCGTGCGGCGCCTCCTCCGCGGGCGGCGCGGTCAAGGGCGATGTGCTGACCGTGGACAAGGCGGTGTTCGGTCTGGCGTCGCGCACCTCCGAAGGGCGGCGGGCGCTGGTGCCGTCCTGGCTGTTCCAGGTGCGCGGGGCGCCGGGGCAGGAGGACTTCACGGTGACCTACCCGGCCGTCGACCCCCGCTATCTCGCCCCGTCGGCCACCGCCTCTGCGACACCGCCGGCGTCGCCGTCCGCTCGGCCGGAGCCCCGGCCGAGCGGTTCGGGCACCGCCGCGCCGGTCACCCGGAACGTGCCGGTGACGGCGTACGGAGTCCGGGACGGCGGGCTGACGGTGACCTTCGAGGGCGGGGTGTGCTCCGAGTACACGGCGGTGGCGCGCGAGGCCGCCGACCGGGTGACGGTCACGGTGACCGAGAAGCGGTGGCCCGGCCGGGTATGCATCGCGATCGCCAAGGAGTACCGCCGCACGGTGCCGCTGGAGCGCCCGCTCGGCGAGCGGAAGGTGGTCCGGGCGGACGGCGACCCGGTTCCGCTGGAGCGGCCCGCCGCCCGGACGACGGACGCGCCGCACGCGAACGACGGACGGCCCGTCAGGTAGGCGGGGCGGGGCGTCCGCGCGGGCGCACGCGGAAGGCGGCGGTCCCGCGCACGCGGAAGGCGGCGGTCCCCCGGCTGGGGGGCCGCCGCCTTCCGTCAGATCCGTCCCGCCGGGACGCTCGCGCGTCCGGCCGGGTCAGCTGAAGGAGTCGCCGCAGGCGCAGGAGCCCGTCGCGTTCGGGTTGTCGATCGTGAAGCCCTGCTTCTCGATGGTGTCCACGAAGTCGACGGTGGCGCCGCCCAGGTAGGGGGCGCTCATGCGGTCGGTGACGACCTTGACGCCGCCGAAGTCCTTGACGACGTCGCCGTCGAGCGAGCGCTCGTCGAAGAAGAGCTGGTAGCGCAGGCCGGAGCAGCCGCCGGGCTGGACGGCGACGCGCAGGGCGAGGTCGTCACGGCCTTCCTGGTCGAGCAGGGCCTTGACCTTGGACGCGGCGGCGTCGGTCAGAACGATGCCGTCGGTGACGGTGCTGGTCTCGTCCGATACGGACATCTACATCTCTCCCGGGTTGTACGGAGACTGCTTGCCGACGAGTGCAACCGGCGGAGCGGCGGATTCATTCCGGGCCGAGCACGTGCCTTCTCGTACGTCCCCGCCCGTGTGGGCCCCTCCGAGTCCGTCTGCGCTCGTCCGCTCGTCAGTTCATGCTCGCACACCCGGCGGGCCGCCGACAGAGCCGCACGGAGCGGGCGCCCGGATGCGACGAACGCGACATCGGCGGCAACCGCGGCGGACGGCGAGGTGTCGGGATTCACGTCACATCGACGCAATGGGCATCGTCAACGTGACGTGAAGCGGTTATGATAGATAGCGTCAATTAGACGAAAAGTAGAAAGGGTGCGTGTCGTGACCACCGCCCAGCCCCGAGAGCTCGACGTCCAGCCGACGCCGCTCGCCCTGCTGCTGCTCGGCCGCGAGGCCGACCCGAGGAGCGAGCGCGGCGTCGACTGTCCCGGCGAGCTGCCCTCCCCGTCCGACCCCGACCTGGTGGCGCGCGCCCGCGCGGCCAAGGAGAAGCTCGGGGACAAGGTCTTCGTCCTCGGCCACCACTACCAGCGTGACGAGGTCATCCAGTTCGCCGACGTCACGGGCGACTCCTTCAAGCTGGCCCGGGACGCCGCCGCGCGGCCGGACGCGGAGTACATCGTGTTCTGCGGTGTGCACTTCATGGCGGAGTCCGCGGACATCCTGACGAGCGACGCGCAGAAGGTGGTCCTGCCGGACCTGGCCGCCGGGTGCTCCATGGCCGACATGGCGACGGCCGAGCAGGTCGCCGAGTGCTGGGACGTGCTGACCGAGGCCGGCATCGCCGAGCAGGTCGTGCCGGTGTCGTACATGAACTCCTCGGCCGACATCAAGGCGTTCACCGGCAAGCACGGCGGCACCATCTGCACCTCGTCCAACGCGAAGCGCGCCCTGGACTGGGCCTTCGAGCAGGGCGAGAAGGTGCTGTTCCTGCCCGACCAGCACCTGGGCCGCAACACGGCGGTGCGGGACATGGGCATGTCCCTGGAGGACTGCGTCGTCTACAACCCGCACCGGCCGGGCGGCGGACTGACCGCCGAGGAGCTGCGCGCGGCGAAGATGATCCTGTGGCGCGGCCACTGCTCGGTGCACGGCCGCTTCAGCCTGGAGTCGGTCGAGGACGTCCGGGCGCGGATCCCCGGCGTCAACGTCCTGGTGCACCCGGAGTGCAAGCACGAGGTGGTCGCCGCGGCCGACCAGGTCGGCTCGACGGAGTACATCATCAAGGCGCTGGAGGCGGCCCCGGCCGGCTCCAAGTGGGCCATCGGCACCGAGCTGAACCTGGTACGCCGCCTGGCGAACCGTTTCGCCGCCGAGGACAAGGAGATCGTCTTCCTCGACAAGACGGTCTGCTTCTGCTCGACCATGAACCGCATCGACCTGCCCCACTTGGTCTGGACCCTGGAGTCCCTGGCCGAGGGCAACCTGGTCAACCGGATCGAGGTCGACAAGGAGACCGAGGCGTTCGCGAAGCTGGCCCTGGAACGGATGCTGGCGCTGCCGTAACGGCGGACCGCGCACGGCGGCGGCCGGGACTCCTTCGCGGAGTCCCGGCCGCCGCCGTGTCCGCGCGGAATCGGGCGGGAGCGGGCGGGGGCGTGCCGGGAGCGGGCGGCGCGCTCAGTCCGCTCTGGGGCGGACCAGTCCGGACTCGTAGGCGATGACCACCAGCTGGGCCCGGTCGCGGGCGCCGAGCTTGGCCATCGCCCGGTTCACATGGGTCTTGACGGTCAGCGGGCTGACCTGGAGGCGCTCGGCGATCTCGTCGTTGGAGTGGCCGCCGGCGACCTGGACCAGGACCTCGCGCTCGCGCACGGTCAGCCCGGCCAGCCGTCCCGCGCGGGCCGGGTCGCGGCCGTCGTCGGCGTCGCCCTGGGCGAGGAAGCGGGCGATCAGCCCCTTGGTGGCGACCGGGGAGAGCAGGGCGTCCCCCTGCGCGGCGATCCGGATCGCGCTGAGCAGTTCCTCCGGTTCGCTGCCCTTGCCGAGGAAGCCGGAGGCGCCCGCGCGCAGCGCCCCCACCACGTAGTCGTCCACCTCGAAGGTGGTCAGGATGACCACCCGGACGTGCACGAGCACCGGGTCGGCGCTGATCAGCCGGGTGGCGGCGAGGCCGTCGGTGCCCGGCATCCGGATGTCCATGAGGACCACGTCGGCGCGCCGCTCCCGGGCCAGGCGCACCGCCTCGGCGCCCTCGGACGCCTCGCCGACCACCTCCATGTCGGGCTCGGAGTCGACGAGCACGCGGAAGGCGCTGCGCAGCAGGGCCTGGTCGTCGGCGAGCAGGACACGGATCGTCATGCGGCATCCCCCGGGGCGGGTGTGCGGGTGCGGGCGCGGCTCTGGGCGCACGCGGGGCCGTGGGCGTGGGTCGTCGCGGGCAGGATCGCATGGACCCGGAAGCCGCCGCCGTAGCGGGGGCCGGTGGTGAGGGCGCCGCCGAGGGCGGTGACCCGCTCGCGCATGCCGAGCAGGCCGTGGCCGCCGGCGGGGGCGGGGTCGTCGGGGTCGTCCCCGGCGGCCGGGTCGCCGTCGGGGCCGTGGCCGCCGTCGGCCACGGCCGCGGTCGCGTCGGCGCCCGGCAGGGGTGCGTAGGCACCGGGCGCGGGGCGGGCGTCGCCGCGCGCGCCGTCGTCCAGGACGGTGATCTCCATGGTGGGTCCGACGCGTACGACGCTGACCTCGGCCCGCGCGCCGGCCCCGGCGTGCTTGTGCACGTTCGTCAGCGCCTCCTGCACGACCCGGAAGGCGGCCAGGTCGACGGCGGCGGGCAGGGTCGTGCCGTCGTCGGCGCGGGCGACCTCGACGTGCAGGCCGGCGCTGCGGAAGGTGCCGACGAGTTCGTCCAGGCGGTCCAGGCCCGGGGCGGGCTCGGTGGGCGCCTCGGGGTCGTCGCTCTGCCGGAGCAGCCCGACGGTGGCGCGCAGTTCGTTCAGCGCGGACCGGCCCGCCTCGCGGACGTGCGCCAGGGCCTCCTTGGCCTGGTCCGGGCGCTTGTCCATGACGTGCGCGGCGACTCCGGCCTGCACGTTGACCAGGGCGATGTGGTGGGCGACGACGTCGTGCAGATCGCGGGCGATGCGCAGCCGCTCCTCGGCGACCCGGCGGCGGGCCTCCTCCTCCCGGGTGCGTTCGGCGCGCTCGGCGCGCTCGCGCATCGCCCGGACGAAGGCGCGGCGGCTGCGGACGGCGTCGCCGCCGGCGGCCGCCATGCCGGTCCAGGCGAAGATGCCGAGGTTCTCCTGCGCGTACCAGGGCAGCGGTCCGGCGAACATGGCCGCGCCGGTCAGCACGAGCATGGTGGCCAGGCCGAGCCGCCAGGTGGTGGTGCGGTCGGTGGTGGCGGCGACGGTGAACAGGGCGACCACGGCCGACATGGCGACGGGGGCGCGCGGGTCGCCGGTGACGCACTCGACCAGCGAGACGGCGCCGGTGACGGCCAGGACGGTGCGCGGGGCGCGGCGGCGGAAGGCGAGCGCCGCGGCGCCGAGGGTCATCAGGACCAGGCTGAGGGGCGCGGGCTCGCGTACGGCCCAGCTGACGCCGTGCGGTCCGCCCGGGCCCACGAAGGAACCGGCCACCATGCACACCAGGACGGCGGTGGCGAGGGCCGCGTCCAGGGCGAAGGGGTGCGCGGCCAGGCGGCAGCGGGCGCGGTCGAGTCGGGTCACGGTCGTCCACCGTACGGGGTCGCCGCGCGGCCCGGGCGTGGTCGGGCCGACGCCGTCGAGGCCCCCGGAGCCCGAGGCGCCGTTCCCCATGCCTCAGGCGGCGTGCCTCACCCCGGGATCAGGCCGTCGTCGCTGAGCAGATCCCGGACCTCCTCCAGGGTGGCGTCCGGGGCGGGGAGGATCAGCTCCGAGGGTTCGAGGGAGTCGTCCGGGAGGGGGTCGCCGAGGGCGCGGACCCGGTCGAGGAGAGCGGTCAGGGTGCGGCGGAAGCCGGGTCCGTCGCCCTTCTCCATCTCGGCCAGGAGTTCGTCGTCCAGCCCGTTCAGCTCGGCGAGGTGGCCGTCGGCCAGCCTCACCTGCCCCTCTCCCATGATCCGTACGATCATGTCGCCCTCCTCGGCGGCGTGGACCCCGTCCGGCTACTGCTTGTCGAAGCGGGGAGCGTCCTGCGGCTGCTGCTGGGGCTGCGCCTGGTTCTGGCCGCCCTCGATGGCCTGCTGCGGGGCGCCGCCGGCCAGCTCGGCCTTCATGCGCTGGAGTTCCAGCTCTACATCCGTACCACCGGAGAGGCGGTCCAGCTCGGCCGCGATGTCGTCCTTGGCCATGCCGCTCGGGTCGTCCAGGGCGCCGGAGGCGAGCAGTTCGTCGATCGCGCCGGCCCGGGCCTGGAGCTGCTGGGTCTTGTCCTCGGCGCGCTGGATGGCCAGGCCGACGTCGCCCATCTCCTCGGAGATGCCGGAGAACGCCTCGCCGATCCGGGTCTGCGCCTGGGCGGCGGTGTAGGTGGCCTTGATGGTCTCCTTGCGGGTCCGGAAGGCGTCCACCTTGGCCTGCAGGCGCTGCGCCGCCAGAGTGAGCTTCTCCTCCTCGCCCTGGAGGGTGGAGTGCTGCGTCTCCAGGTCCGTCACCTGCTGCTGGAGCGCGGCGCGGCGGGACAGGGCCTCGCGGGCAAGGTCCTCACGGCCGAGCGCCAGCGCCTTGCGGCCCTGGTCCTCCAGCTTGGAGGACTGCGACTGCAACTGGTTGAGCTGGAGTTCCAGGCGCTTGCGGCTGGTGGCCACGTCGGCGACGCCGCGCCGCACCTTCTGGAGCAGTTCCAGCTGCTTCTGGTACGAGTAGTCGAGGGTCTCGCGCGGGTCCTCGGCCCGGTCAAGGGCCTTGTTCGCCTTCGCGCGGAAGATCATCCCCATACGCTTCATGACACCGCTCATGGGCTTCGCGCGCCCCCTTCTGACGGACTCCAGCTCACAGCTCTGCGACAGAACCCACAGTACGGGCCCCGCATCCATTACCGCACTGTTCGGTCGCGGATGCGGTCATCCCCAAGGACGACTGCGTACGCCGTCGCTCCGGCCCAGGGAGTAGGTGACTCCCGGGGGCAGGACCGCCGTGCCCGTGCCGTCCCCTGTTCTCCTTAGGACGTCCGGTGTTGCCGGATCGTTCCCGGCCGGACTGTGGTCCATGCGGGTCAAGCCCTTACCCTTGGGATTTGTGTTCCGTAGCCGTGCCAAGGAAGAGAAGGCCCCGGCCGCCGACAAGGCCCCGGTGAGCATCTCCAAGCAGTCCCGTGACCCGCAGGCCCCCAAGGGCCGCCCGACGCCGAAGCGGAGTGAGGCCCAGTCCCAGCGGCGCAGCGTCGCCACCACTCCGACGAACCGCAAGGACGCCGCCAAGCGGCAGCGCGAGGAGCGGCGCGTCGCCATGGACCGCCAGCGCCAGGCGCTGGCCAACGGCGACGAGCGTTACCTCCCGGCCCGTGACAAGGGCCCGGTGCGCCGCTTCGCGCGCGACTTCATCGACTCGCGGTTCAACATCGCGGAGTTCTTCCTGCCGATGGCCGTGGTCATCCTGGTGCTGTCGATGGTGCGGGTGGGCTACCTCCAGCAGGTCGCGCTGCTGCTGTGGCTGGTGGTGATCGTGCTGATCGTGCTGGACTCGGTGCTCAGCGGCTTCCGCCTGAAGAAGCGGCTCGCCGAGCGCTTCCCGGGCCAGGTCACCAAGGGCGCGGTCGCCTACGGCCTGATGCGCTCCCTCCAGATGCGCCGGCTGAGGCTGCCGAAGCCGCAGGTCAAGCGGGGCGAGCGGCCCTGAGCACGACTGCTTTCTCCGGGGGCGCGGCCGATTCCCGGCCGGCCGGGCCGGGCGGGCTGCGCGACGTCGTACGGCAGGAACTGGTCGCCCGGCAACTGGAGGAGCAGATAGCCGGGCGGTTCCCCGTCGGGCAGCGGCTGCGGGTGCTCGACGTCGGGATGGGCCGGGGCGCGCAGGCGCTGCGGCTCGCCCGGGCCGGTCACCAGGTGACCGGTCTGGAGCGCGACGAGACGCTGATCGCCGCGGCGCGTGCGGCGCTGGCCGGTGAACCGGAGGGCATCCGGGCGCGGATGCGGATCGTCGCGGGCGACGGCCGGGACACCGGGGTGCACTTCCTGCCCGGCGGCTTCGACGTCGTGCTGTGCCACGGCGTGCTGATGCACGTCGAGGAGCCGGACGCCCTGCTGGCCGGGCTGGCGCGGATGCTCGCGCCGGGCGGCCTGCTGTCGCTGCTGGTGCGCAACGGCGACGCGCCGGCGCTGCGGCCGGGCCTGTCCGGCGACTGGGCGGGGGCGCTGGCCGCGTTCGACGCGACGGCTCCTCGCCCCCGCCTTCCCCGTGCCCGGACCGACGCGGATGGGGAGACCCATGCCCGGACCGGTCCCGGCGTCCGCGCGGACCGCCTCGCCGATCTGACGGCGACGCTGGCCGGCATCGGGGCGCCGCTGCACTCCTGGTACGGGGTGCGGGTCTTCACGGACACGGCGGCGGACGGCACGGAGCCGCCGGCCGACCTGGAGACCCTGCTGGCCGCCGAGGACCGCGCCGGGCGCACCGACCCGTACCGCGCGGTGGCGGGCCTGCTCCACCTGTGCGGCGTACGGGGCTGAGCCCGCCCGCCCCGCCCGTGCGGCGTACGGGGCTGAGTCCCGCCCGCCCCGCCCGCCCCGCCCCGCCGGCCGGCGCGGCCCGGTACCGGTCCGGTCCGCCCTCGGCGCACGTTCGGGTGAGCTGTGCGGGACGGGGAGCGGGGGCGGCGGCAGACTCGGCTCATGGACGTCTTCCTCGGCCGGGACCGGCGCTCGCGACGGGCCGGTGCGCCGGCCGCCCTGGTGTGCTGTGCCGCGCTGCTGGCCGCGCCGCTGGCCGGGTGCAGCGGCTCGTCGTCGCCCGGTGCGGCGACGGCCTCGGCCCGCGGTGAGGCGACGGCGGGCGCCGGGGACGTCTCCGGGGGCCGGCGGCAGGCGGTCGCCCCGCGCTCGGCGAACGACCTCCAGAGCGACTACCTGCGGGTGATCCGGGACGTGCTGCCGTCGGTGGTGCAGATCCAGGGCAGCAACGACCTGGGGTCCGGGGTGGTGTACGACGACAAGGGCCACATCGTCACCAACGCGCACGTCGTCGGGAACGAGAAGCGGTTCCGGGTGACCACGGCGGGCAGCGAGGAGACGTTCACCGCCACCCTCGTCTCCTCCTACCCGGACCAGGACCTCGCCGTGGTGAAGCTGGACAAGGTGCCGCCGGGGCTGAAGGCGGCCGCGTTCGGCGAGTCGGAGAAGGTCGAGGTCGGCCAGATCGTGCTGGCCATGGGCTCGCCGCTGGGCCTGTCCTCCAGCGTGACGCAGGGCATCGTCTCGGCGACCGGCCGCACGGTCAGCGAGGGCAGCAGCGGCGGCGGCACGGGGGCGACGATCGCCAACATGGTGCAGACCTCGGCCGCGATCAACCCGGGCAACAGCGGGGGCGCGCTGGTGAACCTGGACGGCCAGGTCGTCGGCATCCCGACGCTGGCGGCCACCGATCCGCAGCTCGGCGGCAGCGCCGCCCCCGGCATCGGCTTCGCGATCCCGGCGTCGATGGTGAGCACGATCGCCGGGCAGATCGTGAAGTACGGCAAGGTCGTGGACTCCGGCCGGGCCGCGCTCGGCATCACCGGCCGCACGGTCGTCGACGCCGACTACCAGCCCGCCGGGGTCGCCGTGGCCGAGGTCAAGGCGGGCGGCGCCGCGGACAAGGCGGGCATCCGGCCGGGCGACATCATCACCCGGGTGGGCGACGCGCGGATCACGACGATCACCTCGCTGTCCGAGGCGCTGGCCGCGGACCGCCCCGGCGGACGGACCAAGGTGACCTTCTCCCGCGACGGCCAGGAGCACACGGTGGACGTGACGCTGGGCGAGCAGTGAGGCACCGTCCGTCGAGCGGCGGGGGCGAGGGGGCGGGCCGCCCCCTCGCCCGTCCTCAGGCCTGGGCGCCGTCGGCGTGCAGGCTCATCGGGCCGTAGATCTCCGCCGCGTCCTCGAACAGCCGGACCTGGTCCGCGCCGCCGTCGGCGAGGGCCTTCCAGTTCTCGCCGATCCAGGACTCGGCGTCGCCCTGCGTGGTGAACTCCTCCGGCTGCACCGCGGGCTGGACCTCCGTCCCGTCGGCCGTCTCGAACCGCCACGTCCATGCCGCCATGTACGCCTCCCTGAGATGAACACCCTGCACAGCGGTAGCCGGATCTTGGTCCGGCTCCTGCCCGCAGCCTAGTGCCGCGGGTCTTTCCGGTCGCGGCACAGGCCCGGTCCCCGGACTTCTGCCCCGCTCCGCGACGCCGCGCACCCCTCGGGGCGGACGGCGGAAATTTCGCGACAGGCCCGGCCGGGTGCGCGGGACCGGCGGCGACCCGCGAAAATCAGGTCCGTGGACGTGACTCTGCTCGGCACCGGCGCCCCCGCGGGCCTGCCCCGCCCCCACTGCCCCTGCGCGGCCTGTGCGACGGCGCTCGGCGCCGACGCGCGGGCGGCGACCTCGCTGCTGGTGGACGGGGCGCTGCTGCTGGACCTGACCCCGGGCGCGGCCCTGGCGGCGGCGCGCGCCGGGGCCTCCCTCGGCCAGGTGGCCCAGGTGCTGCTGACCCACCCGCACGACGGGCCCGCCGTGGAGGCGCCGGCCGGGCTGCCGCAGCCGGGCCGGGTGCCGGACGGGCGCGAGCTGGCGCTGCTGTCGGGGCACCGGGTGCGGGCGGTGGCGATGGACGCGCCGGGCACCGGGTACGCGGTGACCGCGCCGGACGGGCTGCGGCTTCTGTACCTGCCGCCGGGCGGCGCGCCCGCGGGTCTGGAGGAGGACTCGGCTCAGTCGTACGACATGGTGCTCGCGGACGTGGTGGGCCGGCCGGACGCGCTGGCGAAGCTGCGGGCGGTCGGTTCGGTGGGCCCGGCCACGGACATCGTCGCGGTGCACCTGGACCACGACGTGCCGCCGGGTGCGGAGCTGCGCAGGCGGCTGGCGGCGGCGGGCGCGCGGGCGGTGCCGGACGGCACGACGCTGGCGGTCGGCGGGTACGAGGAGGTGCCGGACGTGCCCCGGCGCACGCTGGTGCTCGGCGGGGCGCGCTCGGGCAAGTCGGTGGAGGCGGAGCGGCGGCTGGAGTCCTTCCCCGGCGTCCTGTACGTGGCGACCGGCGGGACCCGGGGCGGGGACACCGAGTGGGCGTCGCGGGTGGCCACGCACCGCGAGCGGCGGCCGGGCTCGTGGCGTACGGCGGAGACCTGCGACCTGGCGCCCCTGCTGGCCGAGGACGGTCCGCCGCTGCTCGTGGACTGCCTGTCGCTGTGGCTGACCGACGCGATGGACGCCGTCGGCGCGTGGGACGACGCGGTGTGGGCGGACGGCGGCGAGCGGGCGCTGCGCGAGCGGACGGCGGCGCTGACGGCCGCCGTCCGGGCCACCTCCCGCACCGTGGTCGCCGTCTCCAACGAGGTCGGCTCCGGCATCGTCCCGGCCACCGCCTCCGGCCGCCGCTACCGCGACGAACTCGGCCGCCTGAACGCGGCGTTCGCCGCCGAGTGCGAGCAGGTGCTGCTGGTGGTGGCGGGCCAGGCGCTGGTGCTGCGCGGCTGAGCCGCCGGGCCGCGTGGCCCGGGGGCACGGGGCAGCCGGTGGGGCGCGGGGTCAGGCGGCGTCCTTGCGGACCACGACGCGGTAGGCGTTGGACAGGCCGGGGGTGCGGCGCAGCAGCGGGGACAGGATCAGGTCGACGACGGCCACCGCGTCCACCAGCAGGCCCGTCGCGGCGGCCAGGACGGCGCGCACGGCGCGGTGCGCGGCGGAGGGCGGGGTGCGCCGCCAGGGCGCGTCGGGGGCGGGCAGCAGGCGGGCGAGGAGCAGGGCGAGGGCGGCGGACAGGTCGTTGGGGGTGTGCGGGGTGCGGCGGTCGACGACGAGGACCGTGCAGCCGGCCGACTCCAGTTCCGCGCGCAGGTTGGCGAGCGGCAGCAGGTGCAGATGGCGGGGCTGGCCGTGCGGCAGCCACCACTTGCCCAGCAGCCGGGCGAACACGCTGCGCGGATCGGGCAGTTCGACCAGCAGATGGCCGCCGGGGCGCAGCGCGGCGAGCGCGCCGCGCAGTTCGGCGCGCGGGTCGGGGGCGTGCGCCAGGTGGTGGAAGACGCTGACCACGTCGTAGCGGCCGCGCAGCCGTGCGGCGAGGTGCGGGTCGGCCAGGTGGCCGATGTGCGCCTCCTCGATCCGCCCGGCCTCGCGGGCCCGCTCCACCCGCTCGGTCGGGTCGAGGCCGTCGAAGGCGGTGTACGGGAACACCTCCCGCGCGGCCGCCGGGAAGTGGGCGTGGCCGGTGCCCACGTCGAGCCAGCTCTCCGGTTCGCCCACGTCGGCCAGCAGGCGGGCGTCGCCGCGGTGCCGGCGGCGGCCGCGGCGGTCGGCGAGCACCGGGTCGGGCAGGCCGTCGGGGTCGCTCTCGTCGTGGTCGCGGTGGTAGAAGGCCAGGCCGGCCGGGGTGAGCCGGGGGTTCTGGAAGGCGTGCCCGCAGTCCCGGCACTGGTCGAGGGCGAAGACCCCCGGTTTTCGTTGCAGCAGGTCCGGCGCGCGCAGCCGGGTGCGCAGCCGCGCCGATCCGCACCACGGGCAGTCCTCGCGGCGCGGTTCGCTGAACCGGTCGGTGCCCTGGGCGAGTTCGGCGGCGTACGCGATGCGGCGCGGGTCGTAGATCCGCGGGGCGTACGGCAGGGGCGGCATGGGCGGCTCCCGGGGCGTCGGGGTCGTACGGCGGCGGGGCCGGCGGCGGCCCGGTCGCTGCCGACATTTCATGGCAAAGGGAACGTAGGGGATCGCGCGCGCGAGGGGAAAGAGGCTGACCGGGTGTGGCGGTGACGCAGCTCCGCCGGGTGCGGCCGGGGCCGGTACTGTTCGGCGAATGAGCTCGCTGAATCTCGACGACTTCACCGATCTGATCGAGCGCCCCGACGGCGGTGTGCGCCGTGCCGCCGAGGAGCGCCGGGAGCGCCGGGTCGTGCCGCCCGGCGCGCTGGGCCGCCTGGACGACCTGGGCGAGTGGCTGGCCGCGGCCCAGGGCACGGTGCCGGTGCGGCCGGTGGAGCGGCCGCGGGTCGTGCTGTTCGCCGGCGACCACGGCGTGGCGGAACTGGGCGTCTCAGCGCGGCCGGCGGGCGGCGCCGGGCAGCTGGTGCGGGCGGTGCTGGAGGGCGGCCGGCCGGTGTCCGTGCTGGCCCGGCGGCTCGGGGCGCCGGTGCGGGTGGTCGACATGGCCCTGGACTGCGCGCCCGAGACGCTGCCCGCCGACGTCGTACGCCACCGGGTGCGGCGCGGCAGCGGACGGGTCGACATCGAGGACGCGCTGACCCTGGACGAGGCGGAGGCCGCCTTCCGGGCCGGGATGGCGGTGGCCGACGAGGAGGCCGACTCCGGTACGGATCTGGTCGTGCTCGGCGATGTGAGCGTGGGCGGCACGACGCCGGCCGCCGTGCTGGTGGCGGCGCTGTGCGGGACGGACGCGTCGGTGGTGACCGGGCGCGGCGGCGAGCCGATCGACGATCTGGCGTGGATGCGCAAGTGCGCCGCGATCCGGGACGCGCTGCGCCGGGCGCGGCCGGTGCTGGGCGACCAGTTGCAGCTGCTGGCGACCGTGGGCGGGGCCGACCTCGCGGCGATGACCGGCTTCCTGCTCCAGTGCGCGGTGCGCAAGCTGCCGGTGGTGCTGGACGGGGTGGTCTCGGCCGCGTGCGCGCTGGTGGGCCAGCGGGTGGCGTTCCGGGCGCCGGACTGGTGGCTGGCGGGTCAGGCGAGCGGGGAGCCGGGCCAGGCCAAGGCGCTGGACCGGATGGCGCTGGAGCCGCTGCTCGACCACGGGCTGACGGTGGGTGAGGGCGCGGGCGCGCTGCTGGCCCTGCCGCTGGTGCAGGCCGCGGCGGCACTGGCGGCGGAGCTGCCGGAGCGGCCCGAGCGGTCGGGTGAGGCCGCCGGGGAGGAGACGGAGCCCGAGGCGGCCGACACCGGGAGCTGAGCCGGCGGGCGGGGCGCGCGGCGCCTACCGCGCGCCGGGGACGGCGAGGGGCCGCCGGAGCGGGAAAAGAGCGGTTCGCCAGGTTCATTCGCGGTGGGTGAGCGGCGGACCCCGGACCGCGCCGCCGGTACGGCCGTACCGGCGGTCGGCGGTGCGGTCTCGCGGCGGGCCGCCGCGTTCGCCGTCTGGTACCTGCGGGCCGTCGCGGCCGTCAACTTCCTCGGCGCGGTGCGGGTCTGGCTCGGCCAGGACGTACGGCGGCACAACTCGCGCTGGTTCCAGATCGAGTCGCTGTACCGGGCCAACGCCAAGTACCGGCCCGCCTGGGAGCCGCGGTTCCTGCTCTTCGAGAAGAGCGCCGACCTGCCGCGCATCGCCCTCGCCTCGGCCCGCGCGGAAGGCTTCCTGGAGGCTCCGGGCCTGCCGAAGTGGCTGCACCGGCGGCAGCTGGGGACGCGGGGGTGAGGACGCGGGGGCGGCGGGACGCGCGGGGACGGGGACGCGCGGGTGGGGGCCGGTCCGGCCGGCTCACTCCGGATCCCGGTGCGACCGGGCCGCCGGCCTGTGCGCCTTGCCCGACGCGGGGCCGGAGTCGTGGGCGGGGCCCGCGTCCGACGGACCGGGCGATCCGGCGGGGGCCGCCCCCGGCAGGCCGGACGAGGGCACGTCCGGCAGCCCGGCCGCGGGCGCGTCCAGCCCGGTCGAGGGCGCGTCCAGCTCGGCAGGGGGCGGTCCCGGCAGCTGGGACCGGGGCGCGTCCGGCAGCTCGGGGCGGGCCGGGGGGTCCGGTTTGCCGGCGATCCAGTCCTCGACGGCGCGGCGGGGAGCCCCCCAGCGGCGGTCGTGGCGGTCGGCGCGGCGGTCGGCGCGGGCCTGGGCGCGGGGGCGGCGGGCGTAGAAGCGTCTGGCCCAGTACGAGTCGGGTCGGGCCAGACGGACGGCGCCGACCAGGGCGACCAGCGGGACGATCACGCCGAACACGGCCAGCCGCAGCTTGCCCTTGCCGAGGGCCACCAGGGAGAACAGGAAGTTCACGGCCACGGTGGACAGGATCGTGCCGCGGTCCTGGAGCTCGTCCGGGGACACGTCGTTGACGCCGAACGGCGAGAAGCCGGCCAGCACCAGGCCGACCAGGGCCGCGGTGAGGACGACGGCCTCGACGCTCTTGCGGCCGGCCTCGCTCCAGTAGACGTCGTCCAGGTGCAGCAGCAGCGCGAACTCGTCCAGCACCAGACCCGCGCCCACCCCGAAGACCACCGCGAAGGCCGCCGCGCCGAACCCGTGCCGGCCGCTGGCCACCGCGCCGAAGCCGCCGAGGACGCTGAGCACCACCCCGGGCACCACGTGGTGGATGTGCACGCCGCCCGCCCGCACGTTGCCGAACGGCCCCTTCCCGGCCCGGATCAGCCGGGTGATGACCCGGGTGACGAGGAAGGTCACGACGAAGGCGCCGAGGGCGAGGAGCAGCGGCAGTTTGCCCGGTTCCACGATGTTGCGGTACAGCCAGTGCCCCATGCAGTCAGTCTGCCCCGGCCACCGCCGCCCCGCCCGCCCGTGGGCGCCGCCCCGCCCGTCGCCGCGCCGCCGCCCCGCCCGCCCGCCGGGGGGCGCGCGGGGCTCCCGTAGGCTGCCCGCGTGTCCGACCCCTCCCCCGCTCCCGCCCTCACCCCGGCCGTGCCCGGTCTGCGGTTCGCCTTCGGGACGCTGACCGTCCTGCCGGTCCGGGTGAGCCGCTGGGACCGGGCGGCGGCCCGGGCCGGCATGCTGTGCGCGCCGCTGGCCGGGCTCGTGGTCGGCGCGGCGGCCGCCGCCCCGGGCCTGGCCCTGCTGGGGTGCGGCGCCGGTCCGCTGCTCGCCGCCGTCGCCTCCGCCGCCGTGCCCGCCGTGCTGACCCGCGGTCTGCATCTGGACGGCCTGGCCGACACCGCCGACGGGCTCGGCAGCGGCAAGCCCGCCGAGGACGCGCTGCGGATCATGAAGCAGTCCGACATCGGCCCGTTCGGCGTCATCGCCCTGGTCCTCGTCCTGCTCGCCCAGGTGGCCGCCCTGACCCAGGCCTACGGCCACTCCTGGGCCCGCGGCGCCCTGGCCGCCGTCGTCTCGGCGGCCGTCGCCCGGCTCGCCCTGACCCTGGCCGCGCGCACCGGGGTGCCGGCCGCCCGGCCCGAGGGGCTGGGGGCGGCGGTGGCGGGCGTGGTCCCGGTGGCCGGCGCGCTCGGCGCGGCCCTCGCGCTCACCCTGGCGGCGGCCGCCGCGGGGGCGGTCCTCGGGACGCGGACCGGGCTGCTGGCCGCCGGGGCGGTGCTCGCCGCGCTCGGCGCGGCGGAACTCCTCCTCGGCCACTGCACGCGCCGCTTCGGCGGCGTCACCGGCGACGTGTTCGGCGCGCTCGCCGAGACGGCGGCCACCACGGCGCTGGTCGTCCTGGCCCTGTCCTGAAACGGCCCCCACCGCCCACCGCGGGGCCGGGGCCCGCACTGTCACCGGGCGGAAACGATCCGCTCCGCACGCTGGGCCGGTCCGCGTCGCGTCGCTAGGGTGATGGCGAACAGACACGCGATCGGGGGGACGTCCGTGCCGAAGTTACGTCGTGCCGTGGCCTGGTTCATCGATTTCGCGCTGGTGGCCGCGGCCGCCTCGCTGCTCGCCCTACTCACCTTCCACCGCATATCCGCGCTGGTCACCGACGTGCCCGACCTCGCCGCCCGCAGCGGCTTCGACCTGCTCTCCTCGCGCGGCGACGTGCTCGGCTCCTCGGAGCAGTTCGGTCTGTCGCTGTGGAACAAGACGGTGCTGTACGTCGAGGAGGCGTTCGGGCTGCTGGTGCTGGCGACCTTCCTCTACCAGTGGGCGTGCCTCGCCCTGCTGGGGCGGACGGTCGGCAAGGGGCTGCTCGGACTGCGGGTCGGCCCGGCCGGCGCGGTTCCCTCCGGGCGGGCGCGCCGGGCCGCGCTGCGGGCCGCCGTGACCACCGCGGCCGACGTCGCCGTCTACGCCGTGGCCTGCGTGCTGCTGATCGAGGGTCACGTCGTCCTGTCGGTGCTGGTGTGGCTGGCGGCGGTGGCGGTCTTCCTGCTCAACGCCCTGCCGGTCCTGCTGCCGGCCCGGCGGTCGCTGGCCGACCGGCTGGCGGGCACCGCGGTCACCGGCCTGGGCCTGCGCCCGGCCCCGGGCGTCGCGCCGGCCCCGGACCACGGCGCCTCCGCCGCCGTCCCGTACTACGACACCCCGGGGATTCCGGCGGCCCCGGAGTACGGCCCCCCGGCGATTCCGGGATACGGCGCCCCGACGGCTCCCGGGTACGCCGCGCCGGCTGCTCCGGGTTACGGCGCGCCGGGCTACGCGCCGCCCGCCGCGCCCGGCTACGGCGCCCCCGCCGCCCCCGGCCTCAACACGCCCGGCGCCACGCCCCCAACTCGTACTTCTTGAGCAGCGAGCTGAGCCGCAGCCGGCGCGAGGCGGCGCAGAACTTGCCGGTGGGCAGCTCGTACTCGACGTGGAACACCGCCTTGCCGGCCGCGACGAACGGCTTGAGCCGCTCGCACTCGCCGTACTGGGCGCACTGCTCGTTGACCGCGAAGTCGAAGTCGCCCACCAGCCGCGGGATCTGGTCCAGGTCGTTCTTCAGGCCGACCGACATGCCCCGTTCGTGCGCCAGCCGGGCGACGAGGCGGTTGTAGCGCAGCTGGTCGGCGGCGGTCAGCGGGAAGCCGGTGCGGTTGCGGTAGCCGTCCATGTTGTCCGGCTCCACCGCGTCGAAGCCCTTGGCGCGGCACATGTCGAGGCGGGCCGCCATCAGCGGCTCCAGCACGTCGGTGCGGCGGATGTCGAACCAGCGCTCGCCCTTCCAGCCGTTGCCCTCGCCGAGCACCGCCTTCGGGAACTTCGCCGCGTCCGGCCGGAAGTCCTCCCAGGCGCCGGTGGAGACGTAGCAGATCACCTTGCGGCCGGCGCGGTGCAGCGTCGAGACGGTGGCCGCGGTGTGGTCGAAGCCGTCGATGTCGTAGACCGCCGCGTCGACGGAGGTGTCGAGCCGGCCGCTGAGCTGCCACTGCCAGGTGACGCCGGGGCGCGGCAGCCAGCGGCCGGCGGCGGACGCCGAGGCGGCGGGCGGTTCGGCGCCGCCGGGACGGTCGTCGGAGCCGGAGCCGGAGCCGGAACTTGAGCCTGAGCCGCCGGAGCAGCTGGCGAGCAGCAGGAGCAGGCCGACGAGGGCGGCGAGAGCGGCGAGCGGGGCCCGGCGGACGGTCCGGGCCGGGACGGGGGGATGCGTGGGGACGTACACCCGACGATCATCGCCGATCAGTGTGCCGCCCGGCGCCGGTCGGCCCCGCCGGGCGCCCCGCCGCGGCCGTGCGGGGACCGCCGCACGACGCGGGTGCCGCCCGCGGCCGGAGGACCGCGGGGACCGCCGGAGGCGGCAACGCGCGTAGGCTCGTGCCGGGTGTTTGCCCGCCCGGGTGGAGACCGCACCGCAGGAGGGATCTAGGGTCGGTCGTCGGGCCCGGTCGACCCCACCCGCTTTCGGCCACTCCATCTCACAGGGAAGCGAGATTTCACCACCGTGACTGCTCTCACTCTCAGCACCGCCGCGGTGCCCGGCCTGCGGGCCGACGCGATCGTCGTCGGTGTCGCCAAGGGCACCAACGGCCCGGTCGTCGCACCGGGCGCCGAGGCCGTCGACGCGGCGTACGACGGCGGGCTCGCCGACGTCCTGGAGACCCTCGGCGCCTCCGGCGGCGAGGGCGAGGTGACGAAGGTGCCCGCGCCCTCCGGTTTCAAGGCCCCGCTCATCCTGGCGGTGGGTCTGGGCGCGGCGGCCGAGAAGGGCGCCGGTTACGGCGCCGAGGCGCTGCGCCGGGCCGCCGGCGTGGCCGCCCGGGCCCTCGTCGGGGCGAAGAAGGCCGCCTTCGCGCTGCCGCTCGCCGACGCCGCCGACGCCGGCGCGGTCGGCGAGGGCGCGCTGCTCGGCGCGTACTCCTTCGACGCCTACAAGGAGAACGGCAAGGACGCCAAGGGCCGCGGCGGCAAGGCGCCGCTCGCCGACGTCGTGCTGCTCGGCGGCAAGCCCCGCGACCGCGCCTACAAGGCGGCCGTGGAGCGCGCCGCCGCGGTCGGCGAGGAGCTGAACCGCGCCCGCGACCTGATCAACATGCCGCCCAACGACCTCACCCCGGCCGCCTTCGCCGCCCTCGCGCAGGACGCGGCCAAGCTGCACGGCCTGAAGATCCAGGTGCTCGACGAGAAGGCGCTCACCAAGGGCGGCTACGGCGGCATCCTCGGCGTCGGCTCCGGCTCGGCGGCCACCCCGCGTCTGGTGAAGCTGTCGTACACCAGCTCCAAGGCGAAGAAGCACCTGGCGCTGGTCGGCAAGGGCATCACCTACGACTCGGGCGGCATCTCGCTCAAGCCGGCCGGCCACAACGAGACGATGAAGTGCGACATGAGCGGCGCCGCCGCCGTGTTCGCGACCGTCGTCGCCGCCGCCCGCCTGGGCCTGGAGGTCAACGTCACCGGCTGGCTGGCGCTGGCCGAGAACATGCCCTCCGGTACCGCCGTGCGCCCCGGTGACGTGCTGCGCATGTTCAGCGGGAAGACGGTGGAGGTGCTCAACACCGACGCCGAGGGCCGGCTGGTGCTGGCGGACGCGCTGTGGGCCGCCTCGCAGGAGAAGCCGGACGCGATCGTGGACGTCGCGACCCTGACCGGCGCGATGATGCTGGCGCTGGGCAGCCGCACCTTCGGCATCATGGCCAACGACGAGGCGTTCCGCGGCGCGATCCACGAGGCCGCGGCGGAGGCCGGCGAGGAGTCCTGGCCGATGCCGCTGCCCGAGCACCTGCGCAAGGGCATGGACTCCCAGGTCGCCGACATCGCCAACATGGGCGAGCGGATGGGCGGCGGCCTGGTGGCCGGTCTGTTCCTGCGCGAGTTCGTCGGCGAGGGCATCACCTGGGCGCACCTGGACATCGCCGGTCCGGCGTTCAACGAGGGCGGGCCGTTCGGCTACACCCCCAAGGGCGGTACGGGCTCCGCGGTGCGGACGCTGGTGCGGCTTGCCGAGCTGGCGGCCGCGGGGGAACTGAGCTGAGCCGGGTTCCGGTGAGCTGAGCCGGGTTCCGGGTCCGCCCAGGAGCTCGGGTCCGTCCGTCGTCGGGCGGGTGCGGGGGCGTAGGGGGCTGGTCGCGCAGTTCCCCGCGCCCCTTCCCGGTCGCGCTGGTCGCGCCCGCGCGGCGGAGCCGCACATCGACACAGCCCCGCGCCCCTTCCCGGTCGCGCCCCTTCCGCGTCCCTTTCGGGGCGCTTTCCGCGTGGAGTGGGGTGTCTCACACCCCGGCCCCGCGTCTCGTAGGCCCCCGACAAGTGCGAAGATGGGCGTCGGCAGGACAGGGCCCCCACCAAAGGGCCGAAGAACGAGCGGCCGGACACCAGCCGCCTGCCGGTCAGCGAAGACCGGCGTACGGCGCACATGCATGGAGGACGTGACGTGGCGAACGACGCCAGCACCGTTTTCGACCTAGTGATCCTCGGCGGCGGCAGCGGTGGTTACGCCGCGGCCCTGCGCGGGGCGCAGCTGGGCCTGGACGTCGCCCTGATCGAGAAGGACAAGGTCGGCGGTACCTGCCTGCACAAGGGGTGCATCCCCACCAAGGCCCTGCTGCACGCGGGCGAGATCGCCGACCAGGCCCGCGAGAGCGAGCAGTTCGGCGTCAAGGCCACCTTCGAGGGCATCGACGTCCCGGCCGTCCAGAAGTACAAGGACGACGTGATCTCGGGCCTGTACAAGGGCCTTCAGGGGCTCATCGCCTCCCGCAAGGTGACGTACATCGAGGGTGAGGGCCGGCTGTCCTCCCCGACCTCCGTCGACGTGAACGGGCAGCGGATCCAGGGCCGCCACGTCCTCCTGGCGACCGGCTCCGTGCCGAAGTCCCTGCCGGGCCTCCAGATCGACGGCAACCGCATCATCTCCTCGGACCACGCGCTGGTCCTGGACCGCGTGCCCGAGTCCGCGATCATCCTGGGCGGCGGCGTCATCGGCGTCGAGTTCGCCTCCGCCTGGAAGTCCTTCGGCGCCGACGTCACGGTCGTCGAGGGCCTCAAGCACCTGGTCCCGGTCGAGGACGAGAACTCCTCGAAGCTGCTGGAGCGCGCCTTCCGCAAGCGCGGCATCAAGTTCAGCCTGGGCACCTTCTTCCAGAAGGCCGAGTACACCGAGAACGGCGTCAAGGTCACCCTCGCCGACGGCAAGGAGTTCGAGGCCGAGGTCCTGCTCGTCGCCGTCGGCCGCGGCCCGGTCTCCCAAGGCCTGGGCTACGAGGAGGCCGGGGTCGCCATGGACCGCGGCTACGTCCTGGTCGACGAGTACATGCGCACCAACGTCGAGACGATCTCCGCCGTCGGCGACCTGGTCCCGACCCTCCAGCTCGCGCACGTCGGCTTCGCCGAGGGCATCCTGGTGGCGGAGCGCCTGGCCGGCCTGAAGGTCGTCCCGGTCGACTACGACGGCGTCCCGCGCGTGACGTACTGCCACCCGGAGGTCGCCTCCGTCGGCATCACCGAGGCCAAGGCCAAGGAGATCTACGGCGCGGACAAGGTCGTCGCCCTGAAGTACAACCTGGCGGGCAACGGCAAGAGCAAGATCCTGAAGACCGCGGGCGAGATCAAGCTCGTCCAGGTCAAGGACGGTGCCGTGGTCGGCGTCCACATGGTGGGCGACCGCATGGGCGAGCAGGTCGGCGAGGCGCAGCTGATCTACAACTGGGAGGCGCTGCCGGCCGAGGTGGCCCAGCTCATCCACGCCCACCCGACGCAGAACGAGGCGCTCGGCGAGGCGCACCTGGCGCTGGCCGGCAAGCCGCTGCACTCCCACGACTGACGCCCTCAGTCATCGGGCGCGACGACACAGACTTCCGCACTTCTAAGGAGCAACCGAAACCATGCCGGTTTCCGTAACCCTTCCCGCGCTCGGTGAGAGCGTCACCGAGGGCACTGTCACCCGCTGGCTGAAGGCCGAGGGCGAGCGCGTCGAGGCCGACGAGCCGCTGCTCGAGGTCTCGACCGACAAGGTCGACACCGAGATCCCCTCGCCCGCCGCCGGTGTGCTGGCCTCCATCAAGGTCGCCGAGGACGAGACCGTCGAGGTCGGCGCCGAGCTGGCCGTGATCGACGACGGCACCGGGGCGCCCGCCGAGGCCCCCGCCGCCGAGCAGGCCCCGGCCGCCGAGCAGGCTCCGGCCGAGGCCGCCCCGGCCCCGACCGAGACGGCCGCCCCGGCCGCCCAGACCCCGGCCGCGCCCGCCACCGAGCAGGCCGCCCCCGCCCCGGCGCCCACCGCCGAGGCCGCTTCCGGCGGCGCGTCCGCCGAGGGCACGGACGTGGTCCTGCCCGCGCTCGGCGAGTCCGTCACCGAGGGCACCGTCACCCGCTGGCTGAAGTCGGTCGGCGACTCCGTCGAGGCCGACGAGCCGCTGCTCGAGGTCTCCACGGACAAGGTCGACACCGAGATCCCGGCGCCCACCTCGGGTGTGCTGCTGGAGATCGTGGTCGGCGAGGACGAGACGGCCGAGGTCGGCGCCAAGCTCGCCGTCATCGGCGCCCCGGGCGCCGCTCC
>NZ_BAABKC010000006.1:0-155600 GCF_039543625.1 Streptomyces similanensis
CGTGCGCGCCGGCGCGCGCCCGGTCCCGGCCGGTACCGGCGGCGGCGTACCGGCCCGGGGCAGGCCCGGCCGCCTGGCCGGCGGCGGCCTCGGCCGCCCGGTGCGGACCCGGCTCGGCTTCTCGGTCAAGACCAAGCTCGGCGCGCTGGTCGTCATCTCGGTGCTGATCACGACGGGTCTGTCGATGATCGCCGTACACACCAGGACCGAGCTGCGCTTCATCATGGTCTTCTCGATGATCGCCACCCTGCTCATCACGCAGTTCGTGGCGCACTCGCTCACCGCGCCGCTGGACGAGATGAACGCGGTGGCCCGCTCGATCTCGCACGGCGACTACACCCGCCGGGTGCGTGAGAACCGCCGCGACGAGCTGGGCGACCTGGCCCAGACGATCAACCGCATGGCGGACGAGCTGGCCGCCCAGGACCAGCAGCGCAAGGAGCTGGTGGCGAACGTCTCGCACGAGCTGCGCACCCCGATCGCGGGCCTGCGCGCGGTGCTGGAGAACATCGTGGACGGGTTCACCGAGCCCGACGCGGAGACCATGCGCACCGCGCTGAAGCAGACCGAGCGGCTCGGCCGGCTGGTGGAGACGCTGCTGGACCTGTCCCGCCTGGACAACGGCGTCGTGCCGCTGAAGATGCGCCGCTTCGAGGTGTGGCCGTATCTGTCGGGGGTGCTGAAGGAGGCCAACATGGTCGCCTCCGCGCGCGCGTCGATGGCCTCCGGCTCCGGCAGCCACACCCGTAAGGACGTCCATCTGCGCCTGGACGTCTCCCCGCCCGAGCTGACCGCGCACGCCGACCCGGAGCGGGTCCACCAGGTGCTCGCCAACCTGATCGACAACGCCGTCAAGCACAGCCCGCCGCACGGCCGGGTGACGGTGAAGGCGCGGCGCGGGACGCAGCCGGAGTCGCTGGAGCTGGAGGTCCTGGACGAGGGGCCCGGCATCCCGCGCTCCGAGTGGCACCGCGTCTTCGAGCGGTTCAACCGGGGCCAGGTGAGCCGGCCGCACGGTCCGGGCAGCGACGGCGGCACCGGGCTCGGGCTGGCGATCGCGCGCTGGGCGGTGGATCTGCACGGCGGCCGGATCGGTGTGGCCGAATCCGAGCGCGGCTGCCGGATCCTCATCACCCTTCCGGGGCTCCCCGCAGTTCAAAGTTGACGTAAAGTTCGAGCCGGAACCACAAGATCCACGAGCGTCCGGGCAGACGGACACGTGTGATCAGCCAGGGGACCGCGCCTCGTACGGGCCGGACCCGGGTCCACCCTTCCCGCACGCGGGTGAACCACGCTTGTTTCCCGCCATTTCAAGCCCCGAAACACAGCTTTCGATGTGACTTACGCGACGATGAACGGGCCCGACCTGACCTACCCGGTCCGGGAGGCGTAGCCTTTATTCCCGCTGTCCATCACCTTGTGAAGCGGAAGAGGGCGGTTGCCGCCGTGTCGCCACAGTCCCCCAGTAACTCGAGCATCTCCACCGAGACCAGCCAGGACGGGAAGAACCCCGCGGCGGCCTTCGGTGCCAACGAGTGGCTCGTCGACGAGATCTATCAGCAGTACCTCCAGGACCCGAACTCCGTAGACCGTGCCTGGTGGGACTTCTTCGCCGACTACAAGCCGGGGGCGGCCGCGGCTGACTCCTCGGCTCCGTCGGGCTCCGCGGCCGCGGGGGCCGACGGAGCCGGCACGACGCCCCAGCCGGCGCCCGCCGCCCAGGCCCCGGCTCCCCAGGCTCAGGCTCAGGCCCCTCAGGCCCAGGCCGCCCCGGCTCAGGCCGCCCCGGCGCAGCCCGCCGCCCCGGCCAAGGCCGCCGCCCCGGCGAAGCCCGCCGCGGTGAAGGCCCCGGCGCCCGCGAAGCCGGCCGCCGCCAAGGCGCCGGCCGAGCCCGCCGCCGCGGCCCCCGAGGGCCCGGAGTTCGTGACGCTGCGCGGCCCGTCCGCCGCGGTCGTCAAGAACATGAACGCCTCCCTGGAACTCCCCACGGCCACCTCCGTGCGCGCCGTCCCGGTGAAGCTGCTGTTCGACAACCGCATCGTCATCAACAACCACCTCAAGCGGGCCCGGGGCGGGAAGATCTCCTTCACGCACCTCATCGGCTACGCCATGGTGCAGGCCATCAAGGCCATGCCCTCGATGAACCACGCGTTCGGCGAGAAGGACGGCAAGCCGACCCTGGTCAAGCCGCCGCACGTCAACCTCGGCCTGGCCATCGACCTGGTCAAGCCGAACGGTGACCGCCAGCTCGTCGTGGCCGCCATCAAGAAGGCCGAGACGCTGAACTTCTTCGAGTTCTGGCAGGCCTACGAGGACATCGTCCGCCGCGCCCGCGACGGCAAGCTGACGATGGACGACTTCACCGGCGTCACGGTCTCCCTGACCAACCCCGGCGGCCTCGGCACCGTCCACTCCGTGCCGCGCCTGATGCCCGGCCAGTCGGTGATCATGGGCGTCGGCTCCATGGACTACCCGGCGGAGTTCCAGGGCACCTCCCAGGACACCCTGAACAAGCTCGGGATCTCCAAGGTCATGACGCTCACGTCGACCTACGACCACCGGGTGATCCAGGGCGCCGCCTCCGGCGAGTTCCTGCGCCAGGTCGCCAACCTGCTGCTCGGCGAGAACGGCTTCTACGACGACATCTTCGAGGCGCTGCGCATCCCCTACGAGCCGGTCCGCTGGCTCAAGGACATCGACGCCAGCCACGACGACGACGTCACCAAGGCCGCCCGCGTCTTCGAGCTGATCCACTCCTACCGGGTGCGCGGCCACGTCATGGCCGACACCGACCCGCTGGAGTACCAGCAGCGCAAGCACCCCGACCTGGACATCACCGAGCACGGGCTCACCCTGTGGGACTTGGAGCGCGAGTTCGCCGTCGGCGGCTTCGCCGGCAAGTCGATGATGAAGCTGCGCGACATCCTCGGCGTGCTGCGCGACTCGTACTGCCGCACGGTCGGCATCGAGTTCATGCACATCCAGGACCCCAAGCAGCGCAAGTGGATCCAGGACCGCGTGGAGCGCCCGCACTCCAAGCCGGAGCGCGAGGAGCAGCTGCGCATCCTGCGCCGGCTGAACGCGGCGGAGGCCTTCGAGACCTTCCTGCAGACCAAGTACGTCGGCCAGAAGCGGTTCTCCCTGGAGGGCGGCGAGTCCGTCATCCCGCTGCTGGACGCGGTCATCGACTCCGCGGCCGAGTCGCGGCTGGACGAGGTCGTCATCGGCATGGCCCACCGCGGCCGCCTCAACGTGCTGGCCAACATCGTCGGCAAGTCCTACGCGCAGATCTTCCGCGAGTTCGAGGGCAACCTCGACCCGAAGTCGATGCACGGCTCCGGCGACGTGAAGTACCACCTGGGCGCCGGGGGCACCTTCACCGGCCTGGACGGCGAGCAGATCAAGGTCTCGCTGGCCGCCAACCCCTCCCACCTGGAGACGGTCGACCCGGTCATCGAGGGCATCGCCCGCGCCAAGCAGGACGTCATCAACAAGGGCGGCACGGACTTCACCGTCCTGCCGGTGGCGATCCACGGCGACGCGGCCTTCGCGGGCCAGGGCGTGGTGGCCGAGACCCTGAACATGTCGCAGCTGCGCGGCTACCGCACCGGCGGCACGGTCCACATCGTCATCAACAACCAGGTCGGCTTCACCGCCGCCCCGGAGTCCTCGCGCTCCTCGATGTACGCCACCGACGTGGCCCGCATGATCGAGGCCCCGATCTTCCACGTGAACGGCGACGACCCGGAGGCCGTGGTCCGCGTCGCGCGGCTCGCCTTCGAGTTCCGCCAGGCGTTCAACAAGGACGTGGTGATCGACCTCATCTGCTACCGCCGCCGCGGTCACAACGAGTCGGACAACCCGGCCTTCACCCAGCCGCTGATGTACGACCTGATCGACAAGAAGCGCTCGGTGCGCAAGCTCTACACCGAGTCCCTGATCGGTCGCGGCGACATCACCCTGGAAGAGGCCGAGCAGGCGCTCCAGGACTACCAGGGCCAGCTGGAGAAGGTCTTCACGGAGGTCCGCGAGGCCACCGCGCAGCCGGCCGCCCCGGAGACCCAGGACCCGCAGGCGGGCTTCCCGGCCCAGGTCGACACGGCGATCTCCGCCGAGACCGTCAAGCGGATCGCCGAGTCCCAGGTCAACCTGCCCGAGCACTTCACCGTGCACCCGCGCCTGCTGCCCCAGCTCCAGCGCCGGGCGGCGATGGTCGAGGACGGCACCATCGACTGGGGCATGGGCGAGACCCTCGCCATCGGCTCGCTGCTGCTGGAGGGCACCCCGGTCCGGCTGTCCGGCCAGGACTCCCGCCGCGGCACCTTCGGCCAGCGCCACGCGGTCCTCATCGACCGCGAGACCGGCGAGGACTACACGCCGCTGCTGTACCTGGCGGACGAGCAGGCCCGCTACAACGTCTACGACTCGCTGCTCTCCGAGTACGCGGTCATGGGCTTCGAGTACGGCTACTCGCTGACCCGCCCGGACGCGCTGGTGATGTGGGAGGCCCAGTTCGGCGACTTCGCCAACGGCGCCCAGTCGGTCATCGACGAGTACATCTCGGCCGCCGAGCAGAAGTGGGGCCAGACCTCCGGCGTCACGCTGCTGCTGCCGCACGGCTACGAGGGCCAGGGCCCGGACCACTCCTCGGCCCGCATCGAGCGCTACCTCCAGCTGTGCGCGCAGAACAACATGACGGTCGCGATGCCGACCCTGCCGTCGAACTACTTCCACCTCCTGCGGTGGCAGGTGCACAACCCGCACCACAAGCCGCTGGTGGTCTTCACCCCGAAGTCGATGCTGCGCCTGAAGGCCGCCGCCTCGAAGACGGAGGAGTTCACGACGGGCGGCTTCCGCCCGGTCATCGGCGACGCCTCGGTCGAGCCGAACGCCGTGAAGAAGGTCGTCTTCTGCTCCGGCAAGGTCTACTACGACCTCGACGCCGAGCGGAAGAAGCGCGGCGCGACGGACACCGCGATCATCCGCATCGAGCGCCTGTACCCGCTGCCGGGCGCCGAGCTCCAGGCGGAGATCAAGAAGTACCCGAACGCCGAGAAGTACCTGTGGACGCAGGAGGAGCCGGCGAACCAGGGCGCCTGGCCGTTCATCGCGCTCAACCTGATCGACCACCTGGACCTCGCGGTCGGCGCGGACGTGCCGCACAGCGAGCGGCTGCGCCGCATCTCCCGCCCGCACTCCTCCTCCCCCGCCGTGGGCTCCGCCAAGCGGCACCAGGCGGAGCAGGAGCAGCTGGTGCGCGAGGTGTTCGAGGCGTGAGCGCCGCGCGGGGCGCCGTCCGCCCCGCGGGTCGTACGTGACCGGGCCGCATCCCCGCCGGGGGATGCGGCCCGGCCGTTTCCGCGGCCTTTCGGCGCACTTATCCTGGGCGCATGTACTTCACTGACCGTGGCATCGAAGAGCTGGAGAAGCGGCGGGGCGAGGAGGAGGTCACCTTCGAGTGGCTGGCCGAGCAGCTGCGTACCTTCGTCGACCTGAACCCGGACTTCGAGGTTCCGGTGGAGCGGCTGGCCACCTGGCTGGCCCGGCTGGACGACGAGGACGACGAGGACGACGAGTAGGGCCGTCGGCAGGCCCGCAGGGCGCCCCTTCGGGGGCGCCCTTTCGTGTGTCTTGACTTTCCGTGCCCGCGATATATCGTGTCTTGTGAAGGACACGATATGGCGCGTCGCGTCGTCGTCCCCGTTCGCACTGGTTCACCCCGTTTCGATCCGTTCTTCTCAGCTCTTCTCAGCTCTTCTCAGGAGGTCAGCACCATGTCCGAGTGGTCCGTGGGAGAGCCCGGGAAGCTCACCTTCGACAAGCCCGTCACCGCACTGAACGTCCGCATCGTCAACGGCACGGTGAACGTCGTGGGCACGGACGAGGACGCCGCCCGCATGGAGGTGTCCGAGATCGAGGGCCCTCCCCTGCTGGTCACCCAGCAGGGGAGCACGCTGACCGTCGCCTACGACGACCTGCCCTGGAAGGGCTTCCTCAAGTGGCTCGACCGCAAGGGCTGGCGGCGCAGCGCCGTGGTCTCCCTGGCCGTCCCGGCGGGCACCCGCGTGGAGGTCGGGGTCGTCGGCGCCGCCGCGGTGGTCTCCGGCATAGCCGGACGCACGGAGGTCAGGGGCGTCACCGGCGACACCACGCTGGTGGGCGTCACCGGCCCGGTGCGCGCCGACACCGTCTCCGGGAGCCTGGAGGCGCAGGCCCTCTCCGGCGACCTGCGCTTCCACTCGGTCTCCGGCGACCTGACGGTGGTCGAGGGCGCCGGCTCCTCGGTGCGGGCGGACTCGGTGAGCGGCTCGATGATCATCGACATCGACCCGGCGGGCCGCCCCACGGACATCGCCCTGACCAACGTCTCGGGTGAGATCGCCATCCGCCTGCCCCACCCCGCGGACACCGAGGTGGAGGCGAACACCGCGAGCGGTTCGGTGTCCAACGCGTTCGAGGACCTCCGGGTGGGCGGCCAGTGGGGCGCCAAGCGGATCACCGGCCGGCTGGGCACGGGCCAGGGCCGGCTGAAGGCGACGACCGTCTCCGGCTCCATCGCCCTGCTGCGGCGCCCACCGGCGGCGGACGACTCCTGGGACGCCACGACCGACAAGAAGGTGCTCTGACATGCCTCCCGTCTTCGCCCACGGACGTCTGCGTCTGTACCTGCTCAAGCTGCTCGACGAGGCCCCGCGCCACGGCTACGAGGTGATCCGGCTGCTGGAGGAGCGCTTCCAGGGGCTGTACGCGCCCTCGGCGGGCACCGTCTACCCCCGGCTGGCCAAGCTGGAGACCGAGGGCCTGGTCACCCACACCACCGAGGGCGGCCGCAAGGTCTACGCCATCACGGACGCCGGCCGCGCCGAACTCGCCGACCGCAGCGGTGAACTGGCCGATCTGGAGCTGGAGATCCGCGAGTCGGTCGCCGAACTCGCCGCCGAGATCCGCGCCGACGTGCGGGGCGCGGCGGGCGACCTGCGCCGGGAGATGCGCGCGGCGGCGTCCGAAGCCCGGCAGGGCTCCGCGAAGAACGGCGGCTCGGAGTCCTGGGCGGAGGAGCCGGGCGAGGAGAAGGAGGCCTGGCGCGCCGCCAAGGAGGAGATGCGCCGGGTCAAGCAGGAGTGGAAGGAGCAGGCCCGGCGCGCCAAGGACGAGAGCCGGCGTGCTCGCGAGGAGGCCCAGCGGGCCCGGCGCCAGGCCAAGGAGGCGCAGGAGCGGGCCCGGGCCCAGGCGCAGGAGGAGTTCCAGCGGGTCGCCCGGCACGTGCAGGAGCAGGTGCAGGACCACTTCGCGCGCGGCGACTGGCCGACCGGGGTGCGTGACGGGCTGACCGAGCTGGCCAAGGAGTTCGGCGACTTCGGCAAGAACTTCGGGTTCGGCCGGCCGCCGGGCGGTGAGGCGTCGGCGCGCGCCGAGTACTCCCGGACCCCGGAGGACTTCCCGGCCGCCTACGAACCGTCCTGGGCGCACGAGGACTCCACCGGCGACCCGGCCCGCGACCTGGACCGGCTGCTGGACCGCTTCCGGGACGACATCCGCGACGCGGCCCGCGACCAGGGCATCACCGCCGACCAGCTCCAGGACGCGCGCCGCCATCTGTCGACGGCGGCGGCCCACATCGGCGCCCTGCTGCGCGGCCCGAAGGTCTGAGCGACGCGCGGCGTAATGGACGCGGCGTGCGGGGCGCGGCGCGATGGGCGCGGGGCCCGCGGTGCGCGGGCCCCGGGCGGGTCGGCCGGGTCAGGAGCCGGTGAGGACGATCTTGCCGAACTGGTCGCCGGTGGCCAGCCGTTCGAAGCCCTCGCGGGCGCGGTCGAGCGGCAGCACCTCGTCGATGACGGGGCGCACCCCGGTGGCGGCGCAGAAGGCGAGCAGGTCCTCCAGCTCGTCCTTGGTTCCCATGGTGGAGCCGACCACCTTCAGCTCCAGGAAGAAGATCCGGGTCAGCTCGGCGTGGGAGGGTCGGTCGCCGCTGGTGGCGCCGGAGATGACGAGGGTGCCGCCGGGGCGCAGCGACTTCACCGAGTGGGACCAGGTGGCCGCGCCGACGGTCTCGATCACGGCGTCCACCCGCTGCGGCAGCCGTGCGCCCGACTCCACCGCCTCCACCGCGCCGAGTTCGAGGGCCCGCTTGCGCTTGGCCTCGTCGCGGCTGGTGGCGAAGACCCGCAGGCCGGCCGCCTTGCCGAGCACGATCGCGGCGGTGGCGACACCGCCGCCGGCGCCCTGCACCAGGACGGAGTCGCCGGGGCGTACGCCCGCGTTGGTGAACAGCATGCGGTAGGCGGTGAGCCAGGCCGTGGGCAGGCAGGCGGCCTCCTCGAAGGAGAGCTCCTTGGGCTTGGGCAGGACGTTCCAGGTGGGGACGGCGACCTGCTCGGCGAAGGTGCCCTGGTAGCGCTCGGTCAGGATGGAGCGGGGCTCCTCGGGCCCGACCCCGTGGCCGCTCTGTCCGATGACGGAGTGCAGGACGACCTCGTTGCCGTCCTCGTCGACGCCTGCGGCGTCGCAGCCGAGGATCATGGGCAGCTTGTCCTCGGACAGGCCCACCCCCTTGAGCGACCAGAGGTCGTGGTGGTTCAGGGAGGCGGCCCTGACGTTGACGGTGCTCCAGCCGGGGCGGGCCTCGGGGGCCGGGCGCTCCCCCGACTCCAGTCCGTTCAGCGGCTGGTCGCGGTCGATTCGGGCGGCGTAGACAGCGAACATGACCTTGACGATAGGGGCGTGCCGACGCCTGCGGAACCGCACGGCCCTGTGAGACACACCCTCTTGCCAACTGCCGCCCGCGTACCGCCGGGTACGCGGCGCGCTCGTCGGCGGGTGCGCGGCGCGTCGTCGGCGGGCGCGCGGCGCGTCGTCGGCGGGCGCGGGCACGAGAATGGCCCCGCTCTTTCGGGCGGGGCCATTCGGGTTCACACCGGCTCGCGCCGGCTCACGTCAGCGACGGGCGACGCCCTCGGCGCGCGCCGCCGCGGCCACCGCCGCCGTCACGGCGGGGGCGACCCGCTCGTCGAACGGCGAGGGGATCACGTAGTCCGCGGCGAGGTCGTCCCCGACGACCCCGGCCAGCGCCTCGGCCGCCGCGATCTTCATTCCCTCGGTGATCCGCGACGCCCGCACCTGGAGCGCCCCGGCGAAGATGCCGGGGAAGGCGAGGACGTTGTTGATCTGGTTGGGGAAGTCGGAGCGTCCGGTGGCCACGACCGCCGCGTACTTGTGCGCGACGTCGGGGTGCACCTCGGGGTTCGGGTTGGCCATGGCGAAGACGAAGGCGCCCTTCGCCATGGAGGCCACGGCCTCCTCGGCCACGGTGCCGCCGGAGACGCCGATGAAGACGTCGGCGCCGTCGAGCGCGTCCTCCAGCGTCCCGGTGAGGCCGGCCTTGTTGGTGAACTCGGCCAGCTCGCGCTTGACCGAGGTGAGGTCCTGCCGGTCGGCCGAGACGATGCCCTTGCGGTCGGCGACCGCGACGTCGCCGATGCCGGCCTCGACCAGCATCTTGGCGATGGCGACACCGGCCGCGCCGGCGCCGGAGATGACGGCGCGCAGCTCGGCGATGGTGCGTCCGCTCAGCCGGGCCGCGTTGCGCAGCGCGGCGAGGGTGACGACCGCCGTTCCGTGCTGGTCGTCGTGGAAGACCGGGATGTCCAGGCGCTCCTGGAGCTTGCGCTCGATCTCGAAGCACCGGGGGGCCGAGATGTCCTCCAGGTTGACGCCGCCGAAGGACGGCGCGAGCCGCACGACGGTCTCGACGATCTCGTCGGCGTCGGTGCAGGCGAGGGCGATCGGCACCGCGTCCACGCCGCCGAACTGCTTGAACAGGATCGCCTTGCCCTCCATCACCGGGAGGGAGGCTTCGGGACCGATGTCACCGAGGCCGAGCACGGCCGTTCCGTCGGTCACGACGGCGACCACGGACGATTTCCACGTGTAGTCGTTGACCAGTTCCGGCTGCTCGGCGATGGCGGTGCACACCCGCGCGACGCCGGGCGTGTACGCCAGGGACAGGTCGTCCTTGTCTCGGACGGGCACGGTGGCCTGCACGGCCATCTTGCCGCCGCGGTGCAGCGCGAACGCCGGATCGAAGGAATCCAGCGGCTCTGCCCCGCCGTCCTGATCCGTACTGCTGTCGCTGCGAGGATTGACGATCTCCGCTGCCACTTGGTTTTACCCCTTAATTGTTCATGGTTTGAGGGTGGCCACTCCTGGTGAGGGGTGGGCGAGGCCGCGCACAGCCCAGTGAGTGATGCTTCGGGCGCATACGCGTCGGGCGCGCCGCACACGCGCCCTGAGCCCCGGATGAGGGGTGTAAAGAACCTTCATACCGGACGGACCGCGTCGGCGACGAGTCCATAACGCGAAGGTCACATGACGACACACCGACACTTGGCCCAATATGGGGACAAGTGCGCGTCGAATGCTTGACAAGGCCCTGGAATCGCCCAAAAGACCTGTTCCTTTGATCCACAGCCGGAGACGGGCCGAAGATCTTGCGGCCGTAAGGAGTCATTCCCGCAGATGGTCCGGCCTTGAGAGGGCGGCTTTGAGGGGTTCGGGGGTCGCCCGTTATCCGATTTTGACATGGCGAGTCCCCTGATTGGCTCATCCCGAATGGCAAGATGCGTCAATCGCACGAGGTCGCGACACCCGAAGGTGTGTGTTGTCGCCGACCCCACCACCCATCGGCAAAGCCACCCATCCGCCGGAGGAACCACCATGACCGCACGCTCCACCCGTCGTACGACCGCCGCGCACTCCCGTCTGGCAGCGGTCGGTGCGCTCGCGGTCGCAGGCGCCCTGATGCTCACCGGCTGCGGTGACCAGACCAAGGACACCAAGGACACGGACAAGTCGTCCGACAACGCGTCGTCCGCCTCCGCCCCGCTGGCCGGCAAGCTCCCGGCCTCGATCCGCGACAAGGGCGTCATCCGGGTCGGCTCCGACATCTCCTACGCGCCGGTCGAGTTCAAGGACGCCTCGGGCAAGACCTCCGGCATCGACCCGGACCTCGCCGAGGCGATGGGCAAGCAGCTCGGCGTGACGTTCGACTTCCAGAACGGCACCTTCGACGCCCTGCTCACCGGTCTGCGCTCCAACCGCTACGACATGGCGATGTCGGCGATGACGGACAACAAGAACCGTCAGGACGGCGTGGACTCGACCACGGGCAAGAAGGTCGGCGAGGGCGTCGACTTCGTCGACTACCTCCAGGCCGGCGTCTCCATCTACACCCGCAAGGGCGACACCAAGGGCATCGCCTCCTGGTCCGACCTGTGCGGCAAGAAGATCGCCGTGGAGCGCGGCACGGTCTCGGAGGACCTCGCCAAGGCCGAGGCGAAGAAGTGTCCGGGCGGCGAGAAGCTCACCATCCAGGCGTTCGACGACAACCAGCAGGCCGAGACCCGCCTGCGCTCGGGCGGCGCCGACGCCGTCTCCGCCGACTTCCCGGTCGCCGCCTACGCGGTCAAGACCTCCGGCGGCGGCAAGGACTTCCAGATCGTCGGCGACCAGGTCGAGGCGGCCCCGTACGGCATCGCCGTGGCCAAGGACAGCACGCAGCTGCGCGACGCGCTCAAGGCCGCGATGGACGCGATCATCAAGAACGGCGAGTACCAGAAGATCCTGGCGAAGTGGGGCGCCGAGGACGGCGCCGTCAAGCAGTCCGCCGTCAACGGCGGCAAGTGACCGCCCCCGCGCGGCCGCTGAGAGGCAACACCCGTGAGTGCTGACATCGACAAGACGGCGGAGCCCCAGGGCACGCCCCCCGCCGGACCGCAGGCCGTCAAGGCCATCCCGGTCCGCCACTACGGGCGGTACGTCACCGCCGTCATCGCGATCGCCCTGCTCGTCGCGATCGTCTACGCGTTCGGCCAGGGCAAGATCAACTGGCATGCCATCCCCGACTACTTCTTCGACGACCGGATCACCACCGGCGTCGGCAAGACCCTCCTGCTGACGGTCCTGTCGATGCTGATCGGCATCGTCGGCGGCATCGTCCTCGCGGTGATGCGCCTGTCGAAGAACCCGGTGACCTCGTCCATCGCCTGGTTCTACATCTGGTTCTTCCGCGGCACCCCGGTCCTGGTCCAGCTGTTCCTCTGGTTCAACCTGGGCCTGGTCTTCGAGTACATCAACCTGATGCCGTTCTACAAGGACTACTGGTCGAACTTCATGACGCCGCTGCTGACGGCGCTGCTCGGCCTGGGTCTGAACGAGGCGGCGTACATGGCGGAGATCTGCCGCGCCGGCCTGCTCGCCGTCGACGAGGGCCAGACCGAGGCCGCCCACGCGCTGGGCATGAGCCACGGCAAGACCCTGCTCCGCATCGTCATCCCGCAGGCCATGCGGGTGATCGTGCCGCCGACGGGCAACGAAGTCATCAACATGCTGAAGACGACCTCGCTCGTGGCGGCCGTCCAGTATCCCGAGCTGTTCCGCTACGCCCAGGACATCGGCACGGTCTCCGGCTCCCCGGTGGAGATGTACTTCCTCGCCGCCGCCTGGTACCTGATCCTCACCTCGGTCCTCAGCGTCGGCCAGTACTACCTGGAGCGCTACTACGCGCGCGGCTCCAGCCGCAGCCTGCCGCCGACGCCGTGGCAGAAGGTCAAGGCCAACATGTTCTCCATCGGCCGGCCGAAGGGAGCCGTGGGCGCATGAGCGACAAGCTCACGAAGCAGGACGCCACCCCCCGCGACGCCTCCGTCGCGATGGTCAGGGCGGAGGACGTGCACAAGTCCTTCGGCCAGGTGGAGGTCCTCAAGGGCATCGACCTGGAGGTCAGGCCGGGCGAGGTGTTCTGCCTCATCGGCCCCTCCGGCTCCGGCAAGTCGACCTTCCTCAGGTGCATCAACCACCTGGAGAAGATCAACGCGGGCCGGCTGTACGTCGACGGCGACCTCGTCGGCTACCGCCAGAGCGGCGACAAGCTCTACGAGCTGCGCGACCGCGAGGTCGCCATGAAGCGCCGGGACATCGGCATGGTCTTCCAGCGCTTCAACCTGTTCCCGCACATGACGGCCGTCGAGAACGTCATGGAGGCGCCGGTCCAGGTCAAGGGCGTCGGCAAGGGAGAGGCCCGGGAGCGGGCGATGAGCCTGCTGGAGCGGGTGGGCCTGGCCGACCGGGCCGGCCACTACCCCTCGCAGCTGTCCGGCGGCCAGCAGCAGCGGGTGGCGATCGCCCGGGCCCTGGCCATGGACCCGAAGCTGATGCTGTTCGACGAGCCGACCTCGGCGCTCGACCCGGAGCTGGTCGGCGACGTCCTCGACGTCATGCGCGACCTGGCCGAGTCCGGCATGACGATGGTCGTCGTCACCCACGAGATGGGCTTCGCCCGCGAAGTGGGCGACAACCTCGTCTTCATGGACGACGGCGTGGTGGTCGAGTCCGGCCACCCGCGCGAGGTGCTGACCAACCCGCGGCACGAGCGCACCCAGTCGTTCCTGTCCAAGGTGCTGTAACCGGCGCATGACGGCGAAGGGGCGGTACGGAGATCTCCGTACCGCCCCTTCCGCGTGCGCCCGGGGGCCGGTGCGCGGTCTACTTCAGCGCCAGCAGCAGCGTGTCCGACGGGGAGCACCACACCGGGCGGGCCTCCGCGAAGCCCTTCTCGCGCAGCACCCGCGCGTGCCAGGCGGCCGAGGGCATGTCGCCGTCGGCGTGCTCGCCGTAGATCTCGAACCGGCGGGCGGTCGGCCCGGCCAGCACGGGGTCCTGCGCGGCCAGCTGCCACCACTCGGCCCAGTCCAGGGCGTCCGCCTGCTTGGCCTGATCCATGCGGGCGTGCCGCTGGGCGCGCTCGGCGGCGTTGATCCGCGGGGTGGTGTCGTCGATCATGTGGTCCGCGCTCATGAAGACGCCGCCGTCGCGGACCAGTCCCGCGACCGATCCGTAGAGGGCCGCGAGGGGTTCGCTGTGCAGCCAGTGCAGGGCCGTCGCGGTCAGGACGGCGTCGTAGGAGCCGTGCGGCAGCCGCGCCGTCCAGTCGGGGTCCTTCAGGTCGGCGGTGACGAAGGAGACCCGCTCATCGCCCTCGAAGGTGCCGCGGGCGATGGCGAGCAGCGCCGGGTCGAGGTCGACGCCGGTGCTGGTGGCCTCGGGGAGGCGGGCGAGCAGGCGGGCGGTGATGGTGCCCGTGCCGCAGGCGAGGTCGAGCACGCGCGGCGCGGTGCCGACGAGGGCCTCCACCATGTCGAGCATGATGCTGAAGCGGTCCTCCCGGTCGGGCATGTACCACTCCTGCTGCCGGTCCCAGCTCTCCTGCCAGGCCCGCCAGTCGGTCCCCGTGGTGGTGATGTCCGCGCTCGTGTCCGTCATCATCGCCCTCCCTGACGTAGGTCGCGTAATACCCTGGAAGCACGACCGTCTGTTACAAGGTCGCGCTCACGACCCTAGAGCACACCGGTAAGGACTACAAGTGGAACTGGCCTATTACTCGGACTACGCCGTCCGTCTCGTCAACACCGAGGAACCGGCCCGGGGCAAGGACACCCTGACGTCGGTGGAGGCGGTGCGCGACCTGTTCGGCGCCAACGGCTCGGCGGCCCGCCGCGCCGCCGAGGCCGACGTGACCCGCTTCCGCTCGGTGCGGGCGAGGCTGCGGGCGGTCTTCGAGGCGGCCGACCACAGCGACGAGACGCTGGCCGTGGCACTGCTGAACTCACTGCTGCTGGAGTTCCCGGTCAGCCCGCAGATCTCCGGGCACGACCACCGCGACGAGGACGGCCGCCCGCTGTGGCACATGCACCTGGCCGACCACCCGTCGAACGCCACGGCCGGGTACGCGGCGATCGCCGCGATGGGCCTCGCCTTCCACCTGACCGAGTACGGCGTGGACCGGCTGGGCCTGTGCGAGGCCGCGCCCTGCCGCAACGCCTACCTCGACACCTCCACCAACCGCTCGCGCCGCTACTGCTCCGACCGCTGCGCCACCCGGGCCAACGTGGCCGCCTACCGCGCCCGCAAGCGCCTGGAGGCCGACCGGTCGGCGAGCACGGGCCTGACCGCCGACAGCGCCCAGCGCACCAGCGCCGGCCCGGAGCGCTGAACGGGCCGCCGCGGCCGGTAGCGGAACCACACCTTCGCGAGCACCAGCTCCTCCGGGACGGTGCCGTAGTCGGTGCTGTCGCCCCCGGCCCAGGCGTTGTCCGCGAGCACCCACCAACCGCCCTCGCGCCGCTCGGCCGCCCGTTTGACGACCAGCAGGTCCTGCTGGAACGGATGGCGCAGCACCACCACGTCACCCGGTCGGATCCGGGCCCCGTACCGCACCACCAGCCGGTCCCCGTGGTACAGCGTCGGCACCATGGACGGCCCGGTCACCTCGGCCAGCCCAAAAGGCACCACGGCGGCCCTGTGCTCGGTCTCCTGCGACAGCTCCGGCATCCCCGGCACCTCCCCGGTCCGTTCCTCCACCAGTCTCAGTCTGACCCTGGACTTTTGTCCTAAGCCCAAGGGGGCACCCGAGAAAACACGTCTCGCAGGGAGTAATGTCCCACCTGAGAAGACGATCACGAGGAAGGAATGCTCCATGCTTTCCCGCCTGTTTGCCCCCAAGGTCAAGGTCAGCGCGCACTGCGACCTGCCCTGCGGCGTGTACGACCCGGCCCAGGCCCGCATCGAGGCGGAGTCGGTGAAGGCCGTCCAGGAGAAGATGGCCGGCAACGACGACCCGCACTTCCAGGCGCGTGCCACCGTCATCAAGGAGCAGCGCGCCGAGCTGGCCAAGCACCACGTCTCCGTGCTGTGGAGCGATTACTTCAAGCCCCCGCACTTCGAGAAGTACCCGGAGCTGCACCAGCTGGTCAACGACACGCTGAAGGCCCTCTCCGCCGCCAAGGCCTCCACCGACCCGGCGACGGGCCAGAAGGCCCTGGACCACATCGCCCAGATCGACAAGATCTTCTGGGAGACCAAGAAGGCTTGATCTCCGGCCAGGCGACGCGCCCCGCGGTGACGCGGGTTCGCATCACCTACCTGCCCGCACCCGGTCCGCGGGCCGCCGAACACGGTGGCCATGAGGCCGGGTGCGGTCGTCTTTCCTGTCACCCATCAGGCCCTGCCCCCGTCTGCCAGAACGACGCGCGACGTCGGGTGCGTGAGCGGGCGGGTTCGGTCGGCGCGGAGCTCGAGCAGTCGGACGACAGCAGTGGCCCTCCACAACGGGTGCCGGGGAACCCTCCGCGATGGTCGAGGGCATCACTCTTCATGACCGAACGCCCGCTCCGCCGCCGTCCTACGATCACGGCATGAGCATCCGTTGGACGTACGCCTTCGTCGACCGGCCCGCCGAGCGGTTCGCGCGCGCCCTGGAGTTCTGGACCGCCGTGACCGGCACCCGGCTGTCCGGACTCCGGGGCGACGAGGGCGAGTTCGTCACCCTGCTGCCGGGCGGCTCGGACGCGTGCGTCAAGGCGCAGGCCGTCGCCTCGGGGGACGGCGGCGCGCATCTCGACCTCGTCGGCGACGACGTTCCTGGCCTGCGGGCGGCGGCGGTGCGGCTCGGGGCCGCGGTCGTCGCCGACCACGGAGACTGGGCCGTTCTGCGCTCCCCCGGCGGGCGGTCGTTCTGCGCGGTGCCCTGGGACGGGGAGTCGGCGCGCCCGCCCGTCGTCCGCGGCAGTCGGCTCGACCAGGTGTGCCTCGACGTCCCGCCGTCCGCCTGGGGCGCCGAAGTCGCCTTCTGGAACGCGCTGCTGGACGACTGGGAGTCGCTGCCGGGCTCCCGGACCGAGTTCCACGTCCTCACGCCGCCGGCCGGGCTTCCGGTCCGGGTCCTGCTGCAACGTCTGGACGAGGAGCGGCCCGCGGCCGCCCATCTCGACCTCGCCTGCGCGGACCTCGCCGCCACCCGTGCCGACCACGAGCGGCTGGGCGCGACCCGGGTGGCCGACCATCCCCACTGGACCGTGCTGCGCGACCCGGCCGGCGGTCTGTACTGCCTGACCGGACGGGACCCGGAGACGGGCGGACTGCCCGCCGCCGGACGCCGCTGAGACAGCGGCCGGTTTCCCGGGAACGGCGCTGAGACGGCGGTCGGTTTCTCCGGTATGGCTCCGAGACGGCGGTCAGTTGACCGGGTGCGGCGCTGAGGCGGCAGTCAGTTTTCTGGGAACGGTGCTATGGCTGCGGTCAGTTGACCGGGGACGGTGTCGGCGCGGTCGCCGGCTCGTTGCGCGGCTCGCGCCACATCGGCCACATCTTCGGGCCGTCCGGCAGGTCGAGAGTGCGGCCGGTGGCGGCGAAGCCCAGGCGTTCGTAGAGCTTGGCGCTGCGGGGGCTGCTGGCCTCCAGATAGGCCGGCAGCCCCTCGCGGTCGCAGCGGTCCAGGACGTGCCGGATCAGCGCGGCGCCCAGGCCCTCGCCCTGGCGCCTGGGTGCGACGCCGATCATCCACAGGTACTCGTGGGCACGGCCAGCCGGGTGGGTCCCGGCCAGCAGCCGGGCTATCTCCTCCACCCGGGGGTTCGCCGGGTCGACGGCCTCCCGCAGCCGCACCGCGTCGTCGGCCTCGCCCGTGCCGGTGGACGCGCCCGCGACGGCGTCCGCCTCCGGTTCCTCGTGGCCGTTCGCGGGCACGGACAGCCACAGCGCGCACGCCGAGCCGTCCTCGGTGACATCGATGCGGCCCTCGGCGAACACGATGTCGGTGAACGCGGCCATCAGCCGGTGGTGGGTCAGGCGGCGGTAGTCCTGCCCGGGAAAGACCCAGCCGCTCACCGGGTCGTCCTGGAACGCCTCGTCCAGCAGCCGCACGACCAGCTCCCGGTCGTCGGCGCCCGCCGCCCGAATCACCACACCCATCTTCCGCCCCTTCTCCTTCAAACAGCCTTGGGAACAAGGGAGTTGAGCGTACCCGGGAGGCGGGGCGCAGTGAGGAGCGGGCCCCGCACACCGTGGGGAAGTGCGGGACCCGCCGGGCCGGAGCCGCCGGGGGCCGTACGGGGTCAGGAGCCGTACGGACCCGGTGGCTCCGGGGCCTGCGTCCACCACGCCGGGGGAAGCCCCGCCCCCGCCGCGGGGCTTCCCTGCCGGGTCGTGGACCTGGGGACCTATGGAGTTGTGGACCCGTGGTGCGAGGTGCGCGGCGTCATCGAGTGGCGCCGACGCCCCGGGCCGGTGTCAGCTGGTGCGCCTGGTCACGAACTCGGCCAGGGCCAGCAGACCGCCCGCCGCGGCGGGGTCCGGGACGGCCCGGGACAGTTCGTGGACCGCCTGGGCCATCCGGTCGGCCGCCTGCGACTGGGCCCAGTCCCGGCCGCCCGCCCGCTCCACCGCCACGGTGGCGCGCTCCTCCTCCCCTTCCTGGTGCGGCCGGGCGTACAGATCGGCGAGTTCGGCGGCCGCCGGGGTGCCGGAGGTGAGCGCGGCGACCACCGGCAGCGACTTCTTGCGGGCGGCGAGGTCGGCGCCGGCCGGCTTGCCGGTGCGCTCGGGGTCGCCCCATATGCCGATCACGTCGTCGATGAGCTGGAACGCCATCCCGGCCTGCCGGCCGAAGGCGTCCAGCGCCCGCACCTCCTCCTCGTCCGCCCCCGCGTACAGCGCGCCGACGGCGCACGCGCAGCCCAGCAGCGCGCCCGTCTTGGCCTCGGCCACGGCGAGCACCTCCGCGAGCGTCACCTCGTGCGGCGCGCGGCTCTCCAGCGCCGTGTCCGCCTGCTGGCCCGCGCACAGCTCCACCACACAGGCGGCGAGCCGCGCCGCGGCGGCCGGGGCGGCCGGGTGCGGGTCCTCGGCGAGCATGCGCAGGGCGAGCGCCTGGAGGGCGTCCCCGGTCAGGATGGCGTCGGGGTCGCCGAACACCGTCCACACGGTGGGCCGGTGCCGCCGGGTGGTGTCCCGGTCCATCACGTCGTCGTGCAGCAGCGTGAAGTTGTGGACCAGTTCCACCGCCGCGGCCGCCCGCGCCGCGGCCGCCCGCCCCCGCGCCCCGCCGATCGCCTCGGCCGCGGCCAGGACCAGGGCGGGACGGATCGCCTTGCCCGCGTTCCCCGTGGCGGGGGTGCCGTCGGCGTGCTCCCAGCCGAAGTGGTAGCCGGCGACCCGGCGCAGGGACGACGGCAGCGAGGCGACGGCCGAGCGCAGTTCCGGGTCGACATACGACCGGGCGCGGTCGAGGATCACCGCCGCGTCGTGGCCGTCGGGCGCCGCCGCCGGGGCGCCGCCGGGGCCGCCCGGGGCGGGCCGGGGGAACGCCGTGGCGGGCGCCGCGGGTCCCGGCCGCGCCGTCGGCACGGCGTCGGGGCCACCGGGTGGGCGTGGTGTCGTCTCCGTCATGAACTCGGCCATCCGCTCCCCCTCGGAGAGTCCGCGAACACTGGTGGCTGCGCCGGCGGTACCGGGTCCCTGTCCCCGGGGTGTCCTACCTGGGCCGGCGGGCGCGGACACCGCGGGCGGGCGGGGAGCGTCAGCGCCAACGGCCGACCTCGATGTTCTCCAGGACGCCCAACGCGTCCGGCACCAGCACGGCCGCCGAGAAGTACGACGTCACCAGGTACTTGATGATCGCCTGCTCGTTGATGCCCATGAACCGCACGGACAGGCTCGGCTCGATCTCGTCCGGGATGCCCTGGGCGCGCAGTCCGATGACGCCCTGGTCCTCCTCGCCCAGACGCATGGCGATGATGGAGCTGGTCCGGGCCTCGGTGACCGGGATCTTGTTGGACGGGAAGATCGGCACCCCGCGCCAGGTGGGGATGCGGTTGCCGCCCATGTCGATGGTCTCGGGCACCAGACCCCGCTTGTTCAGCTCGCGGCCGAACGCCGCGATGGCGCGCGGGTGGGCCAGGAAGAGCTTGGTGCCGCGGCGCCGGCTGAGCAGTTCGTCCATGTCGTCGGGGCTCGGCACGCCGTCGTGCGGCTGGATCCGCTGGTCGTACTCACAGTTGTGGAGCAGACCGAAGTCGCGGTTGTTGATCAGCTCGTGCTCCTGGCGCTCCTTCAACGCCTCGACGGTCAGCCGGAGCTGCTGCTCGGTCTGGTTCATCGGCTGGTTGTAGAGGTCGGCCACGCGCGAGTGGATGCGCAGCACGGTCTGGGCGATGCTCAGTTCGTACTCGCGGGGCCGGGCCTCGTAGTCGACGAAGGTGTGCGGGATGTCGGGCTCGCCGCTGTGGCCCGCGGCGAGGTCGACCTCCTTCTCGCCGTACTTGTTGGTGCGCTGGCCGGGGATCGAGCGCAGCCTCCTCAGGTGCTCGCGCAGCGAGGTGGCGCGCTCGGTGACCTGCTCGAAGTCGTGCCGGGACAGGACGAGGACGGTGCACGTGGTGTCCGCGCGGACCGTGTACTCCCAGATGGCGTCGGGGTCCAGGAGCGCGTGCTCGCCGAAGTAGGCGCCGTCGGCGAGGATGCCGAGGACCTGGTCGTCGCCGTAGGGGCCGGTGCCGACCTTCTCGGCGCGGCCGTGGACGAGCAGGTACACCTCCTCCTGCTGGTTGCCGAACGAGGCGATCACCTGTCCGGCGCCGATCTCGCGCTGCCGGCAGCGCGAGGCGAGTTCGGAGAGCGCGTCGTCGTCCTCGAAGCCCCGCAGCACGGGCAGTTCGCCGAGTTCGGCGGGGATCACCTCGACCCGGTCGCCCGTCTTGACGAAGGTGATCCTGCCGTCGCCGACGGCGTAGGTCAGCCGCCGGTTCACCCGGTAGGTGCCGCCCTGCACGTCGACCCAGGGCAGCATGCGCAACAGCCAGCGCGAGCTGATCTCCTGCATCTGGGGTACGGACTTGGTGGTGGTGGCCAGGTTCCGCGCGGCCGCCGTGCCGAGGCTCTGCTGCGGCCGGCCCTGCTCCGTACGGACCTCTTCGCCTACCGACATAGAGAATTGCCCTCCCGACTCATGCCCGGCACTCGGTCGGAACCGGGCATCGATTTGCATGCGCCAGCCTTCCATCACGCACCGTGTCGGTGCTATTACACGAAAGAGCGGGAATGGATCATCGCCTGGCCGGGCACAGGAGGTGGTCCGGCCGGGGGCGCGCGCCGCCGTTCCCCCGGCGGCGCACGGGACCGCGCGCCGCCGCGCCGCCCCGTGCGCTCCCCGGCCCGCTCCGGGACAATGGCCCGGTGACCAGCTCCGCCGACCCCGCCAGCCCCGCCGGTCCCGCCGGCCCCGTCAGCCCCGTCAGCCCCGCCGGCCCCGCCGCCTTGGCTCCCCGGCTGCCGTCCCCGTTGCAGGAGCTGGCCGACGACCGTTTCACCCGGCGCGGGCTGCGGCTGCTGCTCAAGCGGGACGACCTGATCCACCCGGAGCTGATCGGCAACAAGTGGCGCAAGCTCGCGCCGAACCTCCAGGCCGCGGGCGGGCGGACGATCGTCACCTTCGGCGGCGCGTACTCCAACCATCTGCGCGCCACCGCGGCGGCGGGCCGGCTGCTCGGTCTGTCCACCGTCGGCGTGGTGCGCGGGCAGGAGCTGGCCGACCGCCCCCTGAACCCGTCCCTGGCCCGGTGCGCGGCCGACGGGATGCGGCTGCACTTCCTCGACCGCACGACGTACCGCCGCAAGGCCGAGCCGGAGACCCTGGCGAAGGTGCTGACGGCGGTCGGGGCGCGGGAGGCGCACGTCGTGCCGGAGGGCGGCAGCAACGCGCTCGCCGTGCGCGGCTGCCGCGCGCTGGGCGCGGAGCTGGGCGCGCACGCCGACGTCGCCGCGGTGGCCTGCGGCACCGGCGGCACCCTCGCGGGCCTGGCCGCCGGGCTGCCGCCCGGCCGGCGCGCCCTGGGCGTACCGGTCCTGAAGGGCGGCTTCCTGGGCGCCGACGTGCGGACCTTGCAGGAGGAGGCCTTCGGCGGGCGCCGGGGCGACTGGTCGCTGGACGAGCGCTTCCACTTCGGCGGCTACGCCCGCACCACGCCCGAGCTGGAGTCCTTCGCCGCGGACTTCACCGCCCGCCACGGCGTGCCGGTCGAGCGCCTCTACGTCGCCAAGCTGCTGTACGCGCTGGCCGCCCTGGCGGCCGAGGGCGCCTTCGCGCGCGGGACGACGCTCGCGGCGGTCGTCACGGGCCGCCCCTTCCCGGACGAGTCCTGAGCCGCCCCCCTCGGCGCGGGGCTCCGGGGAGGCGGCCTCACGCCGTCTCTCGGTAGACGGCCGCCTCCTCCAGGTCCAGTCGGCGCAGCAGCACGCGCAGCATCTCGTCGTCGATGTAGCGGCCGTCGCGCAGCCGGACGAAGACCTCCCGCTCGGCGCCGATCATGTCCCGAGACAGGCGCCGGTAGGTGTCGTCGACCGACTCGCCGGTGACGGGGTTGGTCTGGCCGAGGCGTTCCCAGACGGCGTTGCGGCGGCGCTCCAGGACGGCGCGGAGCCGTTCGGCCAGCGGCGGGGGCAGGGTGTTGCGCTCGTCGGCGAGCAGTTCCTCCAGGCGCCGTTCGGCGGCCAGCGAGGCCTGTGCCTGGGCGTTCGCCTCGGCGAGGGTGGCGGCCCGCTCGTCGTGGCCGGGGAACCTCAGCAGGCGGATCAGCGGGGGCAGGGTCAGGCCCTGGACGACCAGGGTGCCGATGACGGTGGTGAAGGTCAGGAACAGCAGCAGGTTGCGCTGCGGGAAGGGGCCGCCGCCGTGCACCGTGAGCGGGATGGAGAAGGCGATGGCCAGGGACACCACGCCCCGCATCCCGGCCCAGGCGGTGACCATGGCGCCCCTCCAGGTGGGGTTCTCCTCCCGCTCCCGCACCCGCCGGGACAGCAGCCGAGGCAGGAACGCCGCCGGGTACACCCACACGAACCGGGCCGCGACGACGACCAGGAAGAGCACGACCGCGTACAGGACGGCGTCGGCGCCGGCATACGTGTCGAGTCCGCGGACCACGACCGGCAGCTGGAGCCCGATGAGCGCGAAGACCGCGGACTCCAGGACGAAGGCGACCATCTTCCACACGGCCTCCTCCTGGAGCCGGGTGGCGAAGTCGACCTCCCACGCGCGGTGCCCGAGGTAGAGGGCGACGGTGACGACCGCGAGCACCCCGGAGGCGTGCACCTGCTCGGCGACGCCGTAGGCGACGAACGGGATCAGCAGCGAGAGGCTGTTCTGCAGGAGCGCCTCCTTCAGATGGGTGCGCAGCCAGTGCAGCGGCGCCATCAGCACCAGTCCTACGCCGACGCCGCCGAACGCCGCGAGCAGGAACTCCTCCACTCCTCCGGCCCACGTCGCGCTCTCGCCGACCGCGGCGGCCAGGGCGACCTTGTAGGCGGTGATGGCGGTGGCGTCGTTCAGCAGGGACTCGCCCTGGAGGATCGTGGTGATGCGCGAGGGCAGTCCGACCCGGCGGGCCACCGCCGTCGCCGCGACCGCGTCCGGCGGCGCCACCACCGCGCCCAGCACCAGGGCGGCCGTCAGCGGCAGGTCCGGCACGAGCAGGTAGGCGGCCCAGCCGACCGCGAAGGTCGCGAAGAGCACGTATCCGACCGAGAGCAGCGCCACCGGCCGCACCTGGGCGCGCAGGTCCAGGTAGGAGCTGTCGATGGCCGAGGTGTACAGCAGCGGGGGCAGCAGCAGCGGCAGGACGACCGCCGGGTCGAGGGTGTAGTCGGGCACCCCGGGGAGGTAGGAGACCGCCAGCCCCGCGGCGACCAGCAGCAGCGGCGCCGGCACCGGGGTGCGCCGGGCCGCCCCGGCCACCGCGGCGCTGCCCGCCACCAGCAACAGCAGCGGCATCACGTCCATCGTCCTCGCCCGCCCATCGTCGTTCCGTCCCGTCCGCCCGTTCCGCGTGGTCGCGCGCGGGGAAGTCGTAATCTGGCAATCATGAAACAGTGCACGCACACCGGCGCGCTGCCGAATCCGGAGCCCGACCCCCGCAGCGAGACGTGCCTGGAGTGCCTGGCCGACGGCACGCACCCGGTCCAGCTGCGGCTGTGCCTGACCTGCGGGCACGTGGGGTGCTGCGACTCCTCGCCGAATCAGCACGCCACCAAGCACCACAAGGACACCGGGCACCCGGTGATGCGGACGTTCGAGCCGGGTGAGGACTGGCGCTGGTGCTTCGTGGATCACGTACTCGTGTGACCAGGGCTCCGGACGGTTCGAGGGTGTGACGCCTGGGTACGTCAACCCGGCGCGCGCTGTTCCCATTTGAGGCCGCCGCACCCCTAGACACGGAGCGTATTCGTACGTTTACTATGAGTGACAGCCGGGGTCGGGGTCCCAGGGACAGTAATGTCGAGAGCGCGGTAGCGTCACCGCTGAACCACGCGTCGCGTGACCCGGGGGGCGACCCTCGGCCCCGAAAAAGCTTGTACCACCTTGGAGGTGAGGGTGTCCCAGATCGCAGGCGAGCCCGCGGCGAACCAGGACTTCGTGGAGGTCCGGCTGCCGGCTGCGGGTGCCTACCTGTCGGTGCTGCGGACGGCCACGGCCGGCCTCGCGGCCCGTTTGGACTTCACCCTGGACGAGATCGAGGACCTGCGCATCGCGGTGGACGAGGCCTGCGCGATCCTGCTTCAGCAGGCCGTGCCCGGCTCGGTGCTCAGCTGTGTCTTCCGGCTGGTCGACGACTCGCTGGAGGTCACGGTCTCGGCCCCCACCACGGACGGCCACGCGCCCTCGCGGGACACCTTCGCCTGGACCGTGCTGTCCGCGCTCGCGGGCAAGGTCTCCTCCGCGGTGGACGAGGACAAGACCGTTTCGATCAGCCTCTACAAACAGCGCGGCGCGGGACCCGGGCCGGCGTGAGGAACGGGGACGGGCCGGTGCGGGACGAAGAGCGCGGCACATGGGAACGGCCGGGCGAGGGCGGGAGGCCGCCCCGCGCGGACGGGGCCGGGACCCCGGCCGAGGACGGCCCGGACGGCCCGGCGGGGGCCCCGCGGCCGGCCGGCGGCATCGACGGCATCCCCGAGCAGGCCAGGCCGCATCCGGACGACGAAGGCCCGGGGACCGCTTCCCCGGGCGTGCGTCCGGAGGACGCCGCGGGGCGGAGGGGCCCCGCCGCCCCCGCCTCGCCGGGGGCGGGGGCCCGGGGAAGGGCGACGGGCGGGACGATGGGCGAGCACGAGCGGAACTCCGAGGACGGCGCGCCGAGCGTCTCCCGCGTGCACGGCACGCATCACGACGCGCACGACCGCAGTGGAGCACGCGCGATGTTCGTGCAGCTGCGCGCCCTGGGCGACGGCGACCCGCGGTACGCGGAGCTGCGCAACCAGCTGGTCCGCATGCACCTTCCGCTCGTCGAGCACCTGGCGCGGCGCTTCCGCAACCGCGGGGAGCCGCTGGACGACCTCACCCAGGTCGCCACCATCGGCCTGATCAAGTCGGTCGACCGGTTCGACCCGGAGCGCGGGGTGGAGTTCTCCACCTACGCGACCCCGACGGTGGTCGGCGAGATCAAGCGGCACTTCCGGGACAAGGGCTGGGCGGTGCGGGTGCCGCGCCGGCTCCAGGAGCTGCGGCTCGCGCTCACCACGGCGACCGCGGAGCTGTCCCAGCTGCACGGCCGCTCCCCCACGGTGCACGAGCTGGCGGAGAAGCTCGCCATCTCCGAGGAGGAGGTCCTGGAGGGCCTGGAGTCGGCCAACGCCTACTCCACGCTGTCCCTGGACGTCCCCGACACGGACGACGAGTCCCCGGCGGTCGCGGACACCCTCGGCGCGGAGGACGAGGCGCTGGAGGGCGTGGAGTACCGCGAGTCGCTGAAGCCGCTGCTGGAGGACCTCCCGCCGCGCGAGAAGCGGATCCTGCTGCTGCGCTTCTTCGGCAACATGACCCAGTCGCAGATCGCGCAGGAGGTCGGCATCTCGCAGATGCACGTCTCCCGGCTGCTGGCCCGCACCCTGGCCCAGCTGCGGGAGAAACTGCTGGTGGAGGAGTGACGGCGGTGCGGCGGCCGCACGTTCCCTGACCTGACCGAGCGGCACGCACGCCCGCCCGCGCGGGGCCGTGCCGCCGGCGCCGACCGCTCAGTGCCGGCCGATCGCCGCTGACCGATCAGTGCCGGATGAGCAGCGCCGGATGAGCAGCGCCGGATGAGCAGTGCCGATCGAGCAGTGCCGGTTGATCGGTGCCGGCCGCTCAGCGCTGGTCGCTCTCCTGGGTTCGGCCCGGACCCCTGATGCCGAGGGCCTGGGTCGTCGCCGGGTTGACCAGCAGGACCAGCGACGTCACCGCGACCGCCGCGAGCGCGATGCCGGCCGGGACGGCCAGGCCGTCCGCCTTGAGCAGGCTGTAGGCGACGGGCAGCGCCATGATCTGGGTGATGACGGCCGGTCCGCGGCTCCAGCCGCGCCGCAGCAGCAGCCCCCGGGCGGCCAGCAGCGGCAGCAGCGCGAGCACCAGGACGGTGATCCCGCCGGTGACGGCCTGCTGCCGGTCGTCACCCGTGACGCCGAGGACGAGCATCCAGACCCCGCCCACGACCAGCGCGAGCGCCTCCAGCGCGGACAGCGCGGCCGCGTACGTCAGCCGCCGCGGCCGCGGCCCGGCGGTGTCCGTCGTGGTGTCGGTGGGGTCCGTGGTGTCGGCGGCGCCGGCAACGGGTTTCTGCTGACTGCTCACCCCTGAAGAGTAGCCCTCGAGCCCCGGGCGCGGGCCGTGCGGGCCGCGCCGCCGTGTCCGGGCTCACGCCTCCCCCTCTTACCCGATCCCTACCTCGGCCTGGGCGGAGTACTGCCCAGTAGGTACCCTGCAACCCATGCGTGCACTTCTCGTGGTCAATCCGGCGGCAACCACCACAAGCGCACGTACGCGCGACGTCCTGATCCACGCGCTCGCCAGCGAGATGAAGCTGGAGGCGGTCACCACCGAGTACCGCGGCCACGCCCGCGACCTGGGCCGCCAGGCCGCGGACAGCGGCGAGATCGACCTGGTGGTGGCCCTCGGCGGCGACGGCACCGTCAACGAGGTGGTCAACGGCCTGCTGCACCGCGGCCCCGACCCCGAGCGGCTGCCCCGCCTCGCCGTGGTGCCCGGCGGCTCCACCAACGTCTTCGCCCGCGCCCTGGGCCTGCCCAACGACGCGGTGGAGGCCACCGGCGCGATCCTGGACGGCCTGCGGGACGGCAGCGAGCGCACGGTCGGCCTGGGCCTGGCCTCCGGGACGCCGGGCACCGAGGACGCCGCCGTGCCCGAGCGCTGGTTCACCTTCAACGCCGGCCTCGGCTTCGACGCGGGCGTGGTCGGCCGGGTCGAGCAGCAGCGCGAGCGCGGCAAGAAGTCCACGCACGCGCTGTACGTGCGGCAGGTCGTCCGCCAGTTCCTCGGCGAGCCGAACCGGCGGCACGGCACGATCACCGTGCGGCGGGACGGCGAGGACCCGGTCGCCGATCTGGTGGTCGCCATAGTCTCGAACACCTCGCCGTGGACGTATCTCGGCAATCGCGCGATGTACACCTCACCCAAGGCCTCGTTCGACACGGGCCTCGACGTGCTCGGTCTCAGCCGGCTCTCCACGGCTGCGGTCGCCCGGTATGGCACGCAGTTGCTCACTTCGTCCCCCGAACGCGGACCCCAGGGCCGGCACGCCCTGTCACTGCACGATCTGAGCCGCTTCACCTTGCATTCGAAGGTGCCGCTCCCCCTCCAGATGGACGGCGACCACCTGGGACTGCGAACGAGCGTGACGTTCACAGGCGTACGCCGTGCACTGCGTGTGATTGTGTGAGTGGAAGGGCCGAAAGTCCTTTCACTCGAACGTTTAGGCCAGGGTCCACCCCATGGAAGTACGGCTGTGACCTAGTCGACACCGAGGAATCAAAAAAAACTTTCCGGAAGGGGTTGTATCCGCCGCCGAGGTTTGCGAGTCTCTACATGGCGATCGGGGCGGCCCACCACACGGGCCCCAGAGATCACCGGAACCCCTCTTCAATCCACAGGACCACGCCAGGGAAACCTGACGGTCGGCCCTTCACTTGTTGAGGGATTCGTGAAAGCGTTCACATTCACAAGCAACTTGCACGTAATACCAAGGAGAGGTAGCAGCCATGGACTGGCGTCACAACGCCGTTTGCCGCGAGGAAGACCCCGAGCTCTTCTTCCCCATCGGCAACACCGGTCCTGCGCTGCTGCAGATCGAGGAAGCCAAGGCCGTCTGCCGTCGCTGCCCGGTTATCGAGCAGTGCCTGCAGTGGGCGCTCGAGTCCGGTCAGGACTCCGGCGTCTGGGGTGGTCTCAGCGAGGACGAGCGCCGCGCGATGAAGCGCCGCGCCGCCCGCAACCGGGCTCGTCAGGCCTCCGCCTGACCACAGCCACCCCGCTGACAGCCTGAGCTTGGCGGCGCGTACAGCGCGTACGCATCTCCCGCCCCCGAGCCGCAGCGCGCAGTACCCCCCGGTGGCCCCCCGCTCTTCGAGCGGAGGCGTCCCGCGACGGGGAAGCACGAAGCGACTAGCCCCGGACCTTTCGAGGTCCGGGGCTCTTTGCCGTGCGCCTGCCGCGGCCCACCGGCGTGGCCCGACGGCCCGGACGCTGGCCCGGTTACTTGTGGGCCTCGACCGGGAGGTCCAGGATCACGCGCGTACCGCGGTCCGGGGCCGGGACCATGTCGAAGGAACCGCCCAACTCCCCCTCGACCAGGGTTCGTACGATCTGGAGGCCGAGATTGCCCGAGCGGTGCGGGTCGAAGTCCTCGGGCAGGCCCACCCCGTCGTCCTGGACGGTGACCAGCAGCCGGGACTCGCGGGAGGTGCCGCCGCGGACCGCGGAGACCTCGACCGTGCCGGTGTCGCCCTCCCGGAAGCCGTGCTCCAGGGCGTTCTGCAGGATCTCGGTGAGCACCATGGACAGCGGCGTGGCCACCTCGGCGTCCAGGATGCCGAACCGGCCGGTGCGCCGGCCGGTCACCTTGCCCGGCGAGATCTCCGCGACCATCGCCAGCACCCGGTCGGCGATCTCGTCGAACTCCACCCGCTCATCCAAGTTCTGAGACAGCGTCTCATGCACGATGGCGATCGAGCCGACCCGGCGCACGGCCTCCTCCAGGGCCTCCCGTCCGCCCTCGGAGCCGATCCGCCGGGCCTGCAGCCTGAGCAGGGCCGCCACCGTCTGGAGGTTGTTCTTGACCCGGTGGTGGATCTCCCGGATCGTCGCGTCCTTGGTGATCAACTCACGCTCGCGGCGGCGCAGTTCGGTGACGTCGCGGAGCAGCACCAGCGAACCGATGCGGGTGCCCTTGGGTTTGAGCGGGATGGCCCGGAACTGGATCACCCCGTCGCTCGCCTCGATCTCGAACTCGCGGGGCGCCCAGCCGCTGGCCAGCTTCACCAGCGCCTCGTCCACGGGGGCGCGGGACGGGGCCAGTTCGGCCGTCGCCTCGCCGAGGTGGTGGCCGACCAGGTCGGAGGCGAGGCCGAGCCGGTGGTAGGCGGAGAGCGCGTTCGGCGAGGCGTACTGGACGACGCCGTCCGCGTCCAGCCGGATCAGTCCGTCGCCGACGCGCGGCGAGGCGTCCATGTCGACCTGCTGGTCCGGGAAGGGGAACGTTCCGGCGGCGATCATCTGCGCCAGGTCGGAGGCGCTCTGGAGATACGTCAGCTCCAGCCGGCTCGGGGTGCGCACGGTGAGCAGGTTGGTGTTGCGCGCGATGACGCCGAGGACGCGGCCCTCGCGCCGTACCGGGATGGACTCGACGCGGACCGGGACCTCCTCGCGCCACTCCGGGTCGCCCTCGCGCACGATCCGGCCCTCGTCGAGCGCCGCGTCCAGCATCGGGCGGCGGCCGCGCGGCACGAGGTGGCCGACCATGTCGTCCTGGTAGGAGGTCGGGCCGGTGTTCGGGCGCATCTGGGCGACCGAGACGTAGCGGGTGCCGTCGAGGGTGGGGACCCACAGGACCAGGTCGGCGAAGGAGAGGTCGGAGAGCAGCTGCCACTCCGAGACCAGCAGGTGGAGCCACTCGAGGTCGGAGTCGTCGAGCGCGGTGTGCTGGCGTACGAGTTCGTTCATGGAGGGCACGTCTGCGAGCGTACCCGGGGGTTTGTACGGTCTCGAAATATCGGGCCGCGCGGCCACGGAACGGCTCCGGAGACACCCGCGGGCCGCGGCGCCTGAGAGGGACCCTCAGCCCTCCCGGCACCGCAGCCCGGAGCAATATCGGCCGTGGGGTGTGCGGTCCCGGTCGGCCGAAGGATGAGGAGCCGGAGCAGTCAGGGCAGAGAGCACCGGTTCCTCGGTCCGTCCTCCTGTGCGGGGAGGACGGAGGCTCGTGCGTTCGTGTGTCGCTCGCGGGCGGTGCCGCTCGCGGTCCGCCGTTCGAGGACTTCTCCTCGATTCTGGACTAGACCACTTGTGCCTGTCCATGAGCGGGGCGGTGTTCGTCGCCCTTTCTCGGCCCTTCCCGGCCCTTCCCGCCGATCGGACGGACCGGTACGGGTCGGATGCGGTCACCGGCCGGACGCCGGAACGTCACCGGGGAGCAGCCTAGCCCGCCCGGCTCGGCCGCGGGGCCGCCGGACGGTGGCAATTTCCGCGAGTCCCCCGGCCGCCCCCCTCTCACGCCCCCGCGCGCCGCTTGCGCGCCGCCGCACACCCGCCGCTCCCCGGCCGTACGTCCGCCGCGGGCGTCCTTGATCGCCGCACCGCCGGTCCGGCCCGGTCTCCCGAGCCGGACCGGCCCGGGAGACCTTGATCGATACGTCGTCGGAACGGTGTGTCGGGGGCGTCGGAGCCCGCGCCCCGCAAGGGCCGTTCTGCTAGATTGGTCTAAACCACAGGCCCCTCGACCGGGTCCGGTCCTCTCTTCGGTTCTCCTCAGATCGGCAGGCCCAGCGTGGAAGTTGTCATCGTTCCGGACGCCGCAGCGGGCGGCGAGCTCATCGCCGAGGCCATGGCGCGGCTGCTGCGGCGCAAGCCCGACGCGCTGCTCGGCGTGGCCACGGGTTCCACCCCGCTCCCCGTCTACGAGGCGCTGGCGGCCAAGGTGCGCTCCGGCGCGGCGGACGCCTCGCGGGCCCGGATCGCCCAGCTCGACGAGTACGTCGGACTGCCCGCCGACCACCCCGAGTCCTACCGCTCCGTACTGCGCCGCGAGGTGCTGGAGCCGCTGGGCATCGGCATGGAGGCGTTCCTCGGACCGGACGGCACCGCCGAGGACGTGCAGGCGGCCTGCGAGGCGTACGACCGGACGCTGGCCGAGGCCGGTGGCGTCGACCTCCAGCTGCTGGGCATCGGGACGGACGGGCACATCGGGTTCAACGAGCCGTGCTCCTCGCTCGCCTCGCGGACGCGGATCAAGACGCTGACCGAGCAGACCCGGGTGGACAACGCGCGTTTCTTCGACGGCGACGTCGACCAGGTGCCGCACCACGTCATCACCCAGGGCATCGGCACCATCCTGGAGGCCCGGCACCTGGTGCTGCTGGCGACCGGCGAGGGCAAGGCGGACGCGGTCGCCGCGACCGTCGAGGGCCCGGTCGCGGCGGTCTGCCCGGCCTCGGCGCTCCAGCTGCACCCGCACGCCACGGTGGTCGTCGACGAGGCCGCCGCCGGCAAGCTGAAGCTCGCCGACTACTTCCGCCACACCTACGCCAACAAGCCCGAGTGGCAGGGCGTCTGAGCGGCGCCGCCGCCCCGGACGCACCGGCGCCGGCCCCGCAGCGGGGGCCGGCGCCGTCGTCCGTCGCCTCCGGCGGGGCCGCCCCGGCTCCCGCCCGCCGCCCGCCCGGCCCCGCGGGACGCCGTCCCCATGTCGGACGTTGGACTAGACCAGCCTGGGTCACGGCGGTATACAGAGGAGATCACGGAGCGTGCGGGTGAGCACCCGGCGCGAGAAGCCGTGCCACGATGTGAGCCGTGGCCGATGGGATGTCGGCCGCTTCGGCACCCGAGCCGGGAAGGCGGAGCATGAGCACCGACGTCAGCAGTGCGGAGAACGAGGGTGGGGCGACCGTCCGTACCGCGCGCGTGCCCAAGTACTACCGTCTGAAGAAGCATCTGCTCGACATGACCCGGACACAGGCGCCCGGGACGCCGGTGCCGCCGGAGCGCACGCTGGCGGCCGAGTTCGACACCTCGCGCACCACCGTGCGCCAGGCGCTCCAGGAACTGGTGGTCGAAGGCCGGCTGGAGCGCATCCAGGGCAAGGGCACCTTCGTCGCCAAGCCGAAGGTCTCCCAGGCGCTGCAACTCACCTCCTACACCGAGGACATGCGCGCCCAGGGCCTTGAGCCGACCTCGCAGCTGCTGGACATCGGCTACATCACCGCCGACGACCGGCTCGCCGAGCTGCTCGACATCACGGCCGGCGGCCGGGTGCTGCGCATCGAGCGGCTGCGGATGGCCAACGGCGAGCCCATGGCCATCGAGACCACCCATCTGTCGGCCAAGCGCTTCCCGGCGCTGCGCCGCAGCCTGGTGAAGTACACCTCCCTCTACACCGCTCTCGCCGAGGTCTACGACGTCCACCTCGCCGAGGCCGAGGAGACCATCGAGACCTCGCTGGCCACCCCGCGCGAGGCCGGGCTGCTCGGCACCGACGTGGGCCTGCCGATGCTGCTGCTGTCCCGCCACTCGCTGGACCGCGCGGGCGAGCCGGTGGAGTGGGTGCGCTCGGTCTACCGCGGCGACCGCTACAAGTTCGTCGCGCGCCTGAAGCGCCCGGTGGACTGACCCGGCGGACCGGGCCGCCGGCCGGACCCGGCCGAGTCCGTTCGACCGCGCCGGCCGGCCGTGCGCGGCGGACGTCAACCGGTATGCGGACAAGGGGTTCCGTTTCCTCGGCGCCGTGACCTAGATTGCCTGCGCATCGCACCGATGGTCTGGGTCAGCGAGGGGACGGAGCCGCACATGTCAGATGCCTCAGGAGCCGGCGGAGGGGCGGTGACGCCCGTGCGGGTCGTCATCGGCCTCTGCCTCGTCGCCCCGTTCGTGGCGATGCTGTGGGTCGGTTCGTACGCGAAGACCGACCCGGCGTTCATCGGCATCCCGTTCTTCTACTGGTACCAGATGCTGTGGGTGATCATCTCCACGATCCTCACGGTGCTCGCCCACCGGCTCTGGCAGCACGACCAGCGCGCCCGCGCGACCCGGAAGGACGGTGCGGCGCGATGAAGGACGGCGTCAACGGCGTCGCGCTCGGCGTCTTCATCTTCTTCTTCGTCCTGGTCACCGCCATGGGCTTCCTCGCCGCCCGCTGGCGCCGCGCCGAGAACGAGCACAGCCTCGACGAATGGGGCCTGGGCGGCCGGTCGTTCGGCACCTGGGTCACCTGGTTCCTGCTCGGCGGCGACCTGTACACGGCGTACACCTTCGTGGCCGTGCCCGCGGCGATCTACGCGACCGGCGCGGCCGGCTTCTTCGCGGTGCCGTACACGATCCTGGTCTACCCGCTGATCTTCACCTTCCTGCCGCGCCTGTGGTCGGTCTCGCACCGGCACGGGTACGTGACGACCTCCGACTTCGTGCGCGGGCGGTTCGGCTCCAAGGGCCTGTCGCTGGCGGTGGCGCTCACCGGCATCCTCGCCACCATGCCGTACATCGCGCTGCAACTGGTCGGCATCCAGGCGGTGCTGGACGTGATGGGCGTCGGCGGCGGCGAGAACACCAACTGGTTCGTCAAGGACCTGCCGCTGCTGATCGCCTTCGGCGTGCTGGCGGCGTACACGTACTCCTCGGGGCTGCGCGCGCCGGCGCTGATCGCGTTCGTGAAGGACGCGCTCATCTACATCGTCATCGCGGTCGCGATCATCTACATCCCGATCAAGCTGGGCGGCTTCGACGACATCTTCGCCAAGGCCGGCGACGCCTTCGCGCAGACCAACCCGGCCACCGGCAAACCGCGCGGCGCGGTCGTGCCCGGCGAGGCGAACCAGTGGACGTACGCCACGCTCGCCCTGGGCTCCGCGCTGGCGCTGTTCATGTACCCGCACTCGATCACCGCGACGCTGTCCTCGAAGAGCCGTGAGGTGATCCGCCGCAACACCACGATCCTGCCGCTGTACTCGCTGATGCTGGGCCTGCTCGCGCTGCTGGGCTTCATGGCGATCGCGGCGGGCGTGAAGGTGCAGAACGGGCAGCTGGCGATCCCGCAGCTGTTCGAGGACATGTTCCCGGACTGGTTCGCGGGCGTGGCCTTCGCGGCCATCGGCATCGGCGCGCTGGTGCCGGCCGCCATCATGTCGATCGCGGCGGCGAACCTGTTCACCCGCAACATCTACAAGGACTTCATCAAGCAGGACGCCACGCCGAAGCAGGAGGCCCAGGTCTCCAAGATCGTGTCGCTGCTGGTGAAGGTGGGCGCGCTGGTCTTCGTCCTGACGATGGACAAGACGGTCGCCATCAACTTCCAGCTGCTGGGCGGCATCTGGATCCTCCAGACCTTCCCGGCGCTAGTGGGCGGCCTGTTCACCCGCTGGTTCCACCGCTGGGCGCTGCTCGCCGGCTGGGCGGTCGGCATGGTCTACGGCACGCTCGCGGCCTACGGCGTCGCCTCGCCGACCCAGAAGCACTTCGGCGGCTCGGCCAAGGAGATCCCGGGCATCGGCGAGATCGGCTACATCGGCCTGACGGCGTTCGTGCTCAACGTGGTCGTCACGGTGGTCCTGACCTTCGTCCTGCGGGCGCTGAAGGCGCCCGAGGGCGTCGACGAGACCAGCCCGGAGGACTACGTCAAGGACGCGGGCGACCCCGGCGTCGCGGTGGAGCTGCCCCCGGCCACGGCCGGCAGCGCCCACTGATCCCGCACGGACGCTTGAAGGGCCGCCGGAGCACTCTCCGGCGGCCCTTCGCCGTCCCCGTGCGCCACGACTCCGGACGGATGCCGTGGGCACGGCCCCGGACGGCCCCGGGCGGCCTCACGGCGCCGGAAAACCAGCGGTCCGCCGTCGTGCAACTGCGGCAGACTCCGCACATGGACATCGTGGTGCGGCGGGCCGAGCCCGCGGAGTACGGGGTGGTCGGGGAGATCACCGCTCGGGCCTATCTGCGGGACGGGCTGCTCGACTTCGGGGAGGACGACGCGTATCTCGGGGTGCTGCGGGACGTGGCCGGGCGGGCCGCCGCGGCCGAGGTGCTGGTGGCCGTGCGGGACGGCGGCGTGCTCGGCGCGGTCGCCTTCGTGCCGTCGGGCGGCGCCATGGCCGACATCGCCGGACCCGGGGAGGCCGAGATCCGGATGCTCGCGGTCGATCACGCGGCCCGCGGCCGGGGCGTCGGGGAGGCGCTCGTACGGGCCTGTGTCGACCGTGCGCGGGCCACCTCGGGGTGCGCACGCCTGGTCCTGTCCACCCAGCCGACGATGCACGCCGCCCACCGCCTCTACGAGCGCCTCGGCTTCGCGCGCACCCCCGACCGCGACTGGAAGCCCCTGCCGGACCTCCTGGACCTCTCCCTGCTCACCTACGCGTTGCACCTCTGACACGCTGCGCAGTCACCACGACACTACATATGGGGGTGGCTCCCTCACCCGGCACAAGATGTATGCTCGTGCTCGCTGTCGTCGCAGGGGAATCCGGTGCGAATCCGGAACTGTCCCGCAACGGTGTACACGTACACATGTGCCCTTATGGCCGGGTACGTGCGTCAGTCCGAGGACCTGTCGACAGTGCGCCCGGCCGTCCGGTCCGGGTGCCGACGTCCGGGCCTCGTGGAATGGGCCGGTGGACGCGACGCCGCGTGCGCTCGTGTACTGCCGCATGCCCTCGGCGAGGCCCCGTGCCGAGCGAGGGAGAGCCCCAAGTGACCATCGCGCCTGCGGATCCGGCTTCAGTCGTCCACCGCCTGGAGACCGACGGTCCCGGTGCCGCGCTGCTGCGGACCCTGACCGAGCTGACCGCCGACCTCCCCGACGCCGACCCCGGCCGGGTCGCCGCCGCCGCGCTGCGCGGCCGCTCCGCGCACGCCGACGAGGCCGAGCTGCGCGAGCTGGCCACCGAGGCGTCCGCCGGGCTCATCTCCGAGGACCCCGCCTACTCGCGGCTGGCGGCCAGGCTGCTGACCCTCGCCATCCGCGCCGAGGCCGCCTCGCAGGGCGTCACCCGCTTCACCGAGGCGATCACGGTCGGCCACCGCGAGGGGCTGGTCGCGGACCGCACCGCCGCGTTCGTGCGGCTGCACGCCGCGCGGCTCGACGCGGCCGTCGACCCGGCCGCCGACGACCGCTTCGGCTACTTCGGCCTGCGCACCCTGCACAGCCGCTACCTGCTGCGGCACCCGATCACCCGCAAGGTGATCGAGACGCCCCAGCACTTCATGCTGCGGGTGGCGAGCGGCCTCGCACAGGACGACACCGCCCCTTCCGTGGACGAGGTCACGGCGCTCTACGGGCTCATGAGCCGCCTCGACTACCTGCCCTCCTCCCCCACGCTCTTCAACTCCGGCACCCGGCACCCCCAGATGTCGTCCTGCTACCTGCTCGACTCCCCGCAGGACGAGCTGGACAGCATCTACGACCGCTACCACCAGGTCGCCCGCCTCTCCAAGCACGCCGGCGGCATCGGCATCGCCTACTCCCGCGTCCGTTCGCGCGGTTCGCTGATCCGCGGCACCAACGGCCACTCCAACGGCATCGTGCCGTTCCTGAAGACCCTGGACGCCTCGGTGGCCGCCGTGAACCAGGGCGGCCGGCGCAAGGGCGCGGCCGCGGTCTACCTGGAGACCTGGCACTCCGACATCGAGGAGTTCCTGGAGCTGCGGGACAACACCGGCGAGGACGCCCGCCGCACCCACAACCTGAACCTGGCGCACTGGATCCCGGACGAGTTCATGCGCCGGGTCGACGAGGACGCGCGGTGGTCGCTGTTCTCGCCCGCGGACGTGCCCGAGCTGGTGGACCTGTGGGGCGCGGAGTTCGACGCCGCCTACCGCGCGGCCGAGGCGAAGGGCCTGGCCAGGAAGACGATGCCGGCCCGCGAGCTGTATGGCCGGATGATGCGCACCCTGGCGCAGACCGGCAACGGCTGGATGACCTTCAAGGACGCCGCCAACCGCACCGCCAACCAGACGGCCGAGCCGGGCCACGTGATTCACTCCTCGAACCTGTGCACGGAGATCCTGGAGGTCACCGACGACGGCGAGACCGCGGTGTGCAACCTGGGCTCGGTCAACCTGGGCGCGTTCGTGCGCGCCGGGGACGACGGGAGCGACGGGAGCGAGGGTGCCATCGACTGGGAGCGGCTGGACGAGACCGTCCGCACCGCCGTGACCTTCCTGGACCGCGTGGTCGACATCAACTTCTACCCGACCGAGCAGGCGGGCCGCTCCAACGCCCGCTGGCGGCCGGTCGGCCTGGGCATGATGGGCCTCCAGGACGTCTTCTTCAAGCTGCGCCTGCCCTTCGACTCCGCCGAGGCGAAGGCCCTGTCCACCCGGATCGCCGAGCGGATCATGCTCGCCGCCTACGAGGCGTCCGCCGACCTCGCCGAGCGGCACGGGCCGCTGCCGGCCTGGGAGAAGACCCGCACCGCCCGCGGCGTGCTGCACCCCGACCACTACGACGTGTCCCTGACCTGGCCCGAGCGGTGGGCGGCGCTGCGCGAGCGGATCGCCGCCGTCGGCATGCGCAACTCGCTGCTGCTGGCGATCGCGCCGACCGCCACCATCGCCTCGATCGCGGGCGTCTACGAGTGCATCGAGCCGCAGGTCTCCAACCTGTTCAAGCGCGAGACGCTCTCCGGCGAGTTCCTCCAGGTCAACTCCTACCTGGTGAACGACCTGAAGGCGCTGGGCGTGTGGGACGCCCGCACCCGTGAGGCGCTGCGCGAGGCCAACGGCTCGGTGCAGAGCTTCGCCTGGATCCCGGCCGAGGTGCGGGCGCTGTACCGCACGGCGTGGGAGATCGGGCAGCGCGGCCTGATCGACATGGCCGCCGCCCGCACCCCGTTCCTCGACCAGGCCCAGTCGCTGAACCTGTTCCTGGAGACGCCGACCATCGGCAAGCTCTCCTCGATGTACGCGTACGCCTGGAAGCAGGGTCTGAAGACGACGTACTACCTGCGTTCGCGCCCGGCGACCCGGATCGCCCGCGCCGCCCAGGGCCAGACCCGCGCCCAGGCGCCCCTTCCCGTCCAGCAGGCGGCCGATCCGGACGCCGTCGCCTGCTCCCTCGAAAACCCCGAGTCCTGCGAGGCATGCCAGTAATGACCACCGACCGCTCCACCCAGAACCTGCTCGACCCGGGCTTCGAACTGACCCTGCGCCCCATGCGCTACCCGGACTTCTACGAGCGCTACCGGGACGCCATCAAGAACACCTGGCACGTCGAGGAGGTCGACCTCCACTCGGACGTCGCCGACCTCGCCAAGCTCACCCCGGGCGAGCAGCACCTCATCGGCCGTCTGGTGGCCTTCTTCGCCACCGGCGACTCGATCGTCGCCAACAACCTGGTGCTCACCCTCTACAAGCACATCAACTCCCCGGAGGCGCGCCTGTACCTGTCGCGCCAGCTGTTCGAGGAGGCCGTGCACGTCCAGTTCTATCTGACGCTGCTGGACACCTACCTGCCCGACCCGGACGACCGGGCGGCGGCCTTCGCGGCGGTGGAGAACATCCCCTCCATCCGCGAGAAGGCGGAGTTCTGCTTCAAGTGGATGGACTCGGTCGAGAAGCTGGACCAGCTGGAGTCCCGGTCGGACCGCCGGCGGTTCCTGCTCAACCTGATCTGCTTCGCCGCCTGCATCGAGGGCCTGTTCTTCTACGGCGCGTTCGCCTACGTCTACTGGTTCCGCAGCCGGGGCCTGCTGCACGGCCTGGCCACCGGCACCAACTGGGTGTTCCGCGACGAGACGATGCACATGTCGTTCGCCTTCGACGTGGTGGACACCGTCCGCAAGGAGGAGCCGGACCTCTTCGACGACCGGCTGGAGCAGCAGGTGACCGACATGCTGCGGGAGGCCGTCGAGGCCGAGCTGCAGTTCGCGCGCGACCTGTGCGGTGACGGCCTCCCGGGCATGAACACCGAGTCGATGCGGCAGTACCTGGAGTGCGTCGCCGACCAGCGGCTGACCCGGCTCGGCTTCGCTCCGGTGTACGGCTCGGAGAACCCCTTCTCCTTCATGGAGCTCCAGGGGGTTCAGGAGTTGACCAACTTCTTCGAGCGGCGTCCGTCGGCGTACCAGGTGGCGGTGGAGGGCACCGTCGACCTGGACGAGGACTTCTGAGACCGCTGCTGTCGCTGTAGGGCCTCACGGGCTTCCTGGTCCGCGTGCTCCCGCCGCGCCTGCCTGATCTGGCGGTCGATGCGCTTGTCGCGCACGACGCCGAGGGCGGCGGGGAGCGCCATCAGGACCAGGAGTCCGAAGGTCGCGAGGAGTCCGATCAGGGCTTCGATCTGGTCTGTGTTCATGTCCTCCACTCTCGCGCCGGATCCCTCCGGCCGTGAGTGGCAGGACTGCCGCACATCTTCAAATTCCTGCCACTGGTAAGGCACACTGGCCGCATGCTGGAGAACGTGGCCGCCGTCCTGCTCGACGGTGTGCATCCCTTCGAACTGGGCGTCGTCTGCGAGGTCTTCGGGATCGACCGCAGCGACGACGGCCTGCCCGTCTACGACTTCGCCGTGGTCTCCGCCGAGGGCCCGTCGCTGAGCACCCACGTGGGCGGGCTGAGCGTCAGCACGCCCTACGGGCTCGACCGGCTGGAGGAGGCGGATCTGATCGCCGTGCCGGCCGGGAACGACTTCGCGACCCGGGTCCACCCGCCCGCGCTGCTGGCCGCCCTCGTGCGGGCCGTGGACCGGGGCGCGCGGGTGCTGAGCGTGTGCTCAGGGGTGTTCGTGCTGGGCGCGGCGGGACTGCTGGAGGGGCGGCGCTGCGCGGCGCACTGGCGCCACGCGGCCGAGCTGCGCCGGCAGTACCCGCACGTGGTGGTGGAGCCGGACGTCCTCTACGTGGACGAGGGCACGGTGATCACCTCGGCCGGGACGGCCGCCGGGATCGACGCCTGTCTGCACATCGTGCGCCAGGAGCAGGGACCGGAGGTCGCCAACAAGATCGCCCGGCGGATGGTGGTGCCGCCGCACCGGGACGGCGGGCAGGCGCAGTACATCGAACGGCCGCTGCCGAAGTCGCGGTGCGACACGGTGGGCGAGGTGCTGGTCTGGATGGAGCGGCACCTGGACGAGGAGGTCACCGTCGAGCAGCTCGCCGCCCGCGCGCTGATGTCCCCGCGCACCTTCGCCCGCCGTTTCCAGCAGGAGACGGGGACGACTCCCTACCGGTGGATCCTGCGGCAGCGGGTGCTGCTGGCGCAGCGGCTGCTGGAGGGGACGGACGAGACGATGGACGCGATCGCGGACCGGACCGGGTTCGGCACCGCCGCCGCGCTGCGGCACCAGTTCGTCCGGACGCTGGGCACCACGCCGCACTCCTACCGGCGCACGTTCAGGGGCCCGCAGGCCGCCTGAACGCGCGTCCGGCGCGGCCGGGTTCCCGCCGGGGCGGTCCCGGCCGCGGCCGGTCAGCGGGGCAGGGCCCGCAGCAGCAGACGGCGCGGGCGCAGGGTGATCCCGATGCGCGGCCTGGGGTCGGAGCCGGGGGCCTGGTCGAACCGGAGGGCGGCGGCGACGGCCGCGGTGAGCAGGGTGAGCTCGGCCATCGAGAAGTGGTCGCCCGGGCACTTGCGGTTGCCCACGCTGAACGGGCTCATCGCGTACTTGGGGACCTCGTCGGAGTGTCCCGGCAGCCAGCGTCCGGGGTCGAACTCCTCATGCCGAGCGAAGGAGCGCCGGTCGCGCTGGACGGCGTAGGGGCTGTAGATGACGTCCGCTCCGGCCGGAATGCGGTATCCGCCGAGCCGGGTGTCGGCGACCGTCCGGCGCGTCAATATCCACACGGCCGGATACAGTCGCAATGTCTCGACGACGACATTGGCGGTGTACGTCAGTTTTCGGACGTCCTCGAATGCGACCGGGCGGCCTTCCGTGACCGTTTCCACCTCGTCGCGGATCTTGCCGCCGAGTTCCGGGTACTCGGTCAGGGCGAGAAGGAGCGACATGATCGTGGAACCGACGGTTTCGCTTCCCGCGGTCAGGATGGCAATGACCTGATCATGGATCTCCTGTTCCCCGATGGGATCGCCATTCTCGTCCGTCGCCTCCAGCAAAGCCGTCAGCAAATCGTCCGGTTTTTGACCGCTCGCCCGGCGGTCGGCGACGATCTCGTCCACCAGGAGATGGAAATCGGCCAAGGCCCGGTTGAATTCTCGGTTCGACCGCAGCGGCAGCTTGTAGAGCGGTCCGAGCGGGACGACCATCCGCTGGTACATGCCGCTGAACAGGGTGGCCAGCGCCGCGCAGATGCGCTCGGCGCGGTCGTCCATGTAGCTGCCGCGCATCAGGCAGCGGGCGGCGACGCGCACGGCCGCCCGGAAGGACTCCCTGGTCACGTCGAGCACGTCGGCCGAGCGCCAGCGCTCCACCAGCCCGTGCGCCTCCTCGGTCATGATCGGCCCGTACCCGGGGATCGCGTCGAGCCGGAAGGCGGGCTGGATGGTGCGCCGCTGACGGCGGTGGAGCGGGCCGTTGGCGGTGGCCACGCCCTCCTTGCCGAGCAGGCCGCCCAGGGACTCCCAGAGCGGTCCGGCGACGATGAAGTCGGGGCTGAGCGCCAGCGCTCCGGTGAGGGCGGGCGCGGTGACGGCGTAGAGCGTCTTGGGGCCGAGCCGCAGGCGGACGACGTCGCCGTGGTCGCGCAGCCCGGTCAGGAAGGCCAGCGGGTTGCGGGCCAGCCGGAGGCCGTGGCCGAGGAACGGGACGGCGCCGGCGGCGACCGGGGGCTCCAGCGGCTCGTCTCCGGCCCGGGACCGGTCCTCGGGCCTGACCGATTCGACGGTCATTTCTCACCTGCCGTCTCGTTGCTGACGTACGGGGGTGTGGAGCGGTCGTCCCAGCTGTCGACCATGTACCGGCCGGATTCATGGTGGAACCAGTAGACGGAACTGAACCAGTTCCGCATGTTCGCGACGCAGGACAGCACGGCGGCGCCGAGTTCCTTTCCGCGCGCCGTTCCGTCCGCCAGGGAGTCCGCGAAACGTAACGCGTCCTGTTCGGCGACCAGGAAATCGGAAATGCATTCCTCGACCCGGCGGCGGAGTTCCGCGATCGCCTCCTCCAGGCTGAGTCCTTCGTGTTTGACAAGACTTATGCCGAGATTGTGCACCTCGTCGCCCGCGATTTCCTTGGGCAGTGAGCACAGGTCGTTGTACCAGGCGGCGAATTCCTGGCTGAGCAGTGCCGGGCGCCGGTACGCGGGGTTTTCGCGGACGGCGTCGGGGAGTTCACGGCCCGCGCTCGGCTCCAGCAGATCGGTCCAGATCCAGTGCGCGAAGGTGAGCCGGCGCAGCGCGAGGTACTCCTCGACCGTGGGCACGACGCCCTCGGTGCGGTTGTGGAACTCACGGTCGTACGCCTCGATCACCGCGTGGAAGTGCCGGGCGAAGCGGGCGTTCCACGTCGCCGGCAGGAACCCGTACAGCCGCAGCACGCTGTCCGCGAAGGCCGCGACCAGGGTGTCCGGGTGGTTCAGGTGCTCCCGCGGCGCGTCGAGCGCCGCGTGCAGCGCGCGGCGCAGCCGCCGCCAGGCGACGGGCCGGCGGTGGACGATGTCGCGGTCGTGCCGGTCGTCCCAGACGAAGAACCAGGCGCTGTAGTCCGCGATGGCCTGGAGGACCTCGTCGGGGGCGCCGAGGTAGTAGCCCGCCATGAGGTCGGTGTAGCGCAGGCCGTCGACGTGCTGCTCCACCTTGTCCGCCGGCATGAGCCGCTTTTCCAGCAGCCAGCTGCGGGTGTTCTCCTGGAGCCGGGGCCAATAGGCGTGCAGCCGCCTGGGAAACGCCGCCTCGATCACCGGCAGGGCCAGTGACGGCGGCACCGCGACCGTCGTCGATGTCGATGTTGTGCTGTATGGGAAAGCCGGCACGAACAACCCCTCTCAGCCGCCGCCGGCGCCCGCCCCTGACGCTGTGTCCGGCGCACGCCGTCCTGTATCCCCGTCCTCCCATTCAGCACTACAACTGACCGTTCTGGGAACGGATTTGGCCCAGCCATCGCCGTGGATGCCGAGAACATCCCCTTGTGTGACCGATTTGATTCGATCAATGCGCACAAAGGATCGAACAGGGGCAGGACACACGTACGGCGCCTGACCGTTCGTCCGGTCGGGCGCCGTTCACGGGGGCCTCCAGGGTCTCTGGCGCCCCGACTGCCGCGGTGGGCTCAGTCGTTGGCGACCACGGGGTAGCGCGGCTCGTTCTCGGCCATCTGCCGCAGCGCGTCCTTGCGCTCGCGCTTGGAGAGCCGGTCGATGTACAGCTGCCCGTACAGGTGGTCGGTCTCGTGCTGCAAACAGCGTGCGAAGTAGCCGGTGCCCCGCACCTTGATCGCGTGGCCGCGCTCGTCCTGGCCGGTGACCTCGGCGTAGTCGGGGCGGGCGAGCGGCGCGTAGGCGGTCGGCACGGACAGGCAGCCCTCGTTGCTGTCGTCCAGCCGGCGCCGGTCGGCGGGCAGCTCGACCGGCTTGGGGTTGCAGACCACGCCGACGTGCCGGACGCCCTCGTCGTCCATGCAGTCGTAGACGAAGACCTTCAGGTCGACGCCGATCTGGTTGGCGGCCAGGCCCACGCCCTCGGCGGTGCGCTGGCTGGCGAACATGTCGGCGACCAGCTGCTGGAGCTCCTCGCCGAACTCCGTGACGTCCTTGCACTCCTTGTGCAGGACGGGGTTGCCGACGACCGTGATCGGCCGCGAGGCGCCGCGCTCGCGCCAGGCCGTCTCGCGCTCCTCGGCGTCCTCCGTGTCGACGACGTAGCCCTCGTCGTCGACGGGGAGCACGCCCGCGTGCTGCTGATCGGTGTCCTGCTGCGCCATGACCGACGTACGCCTGCCTTCCTGGAATGACTGATGCCGACTAAGAGTACGGGGAATCCTCAGCAGACCTCTTCCAGGTCCCGCCAGTCCCGCGAGTCCGGACTGTCCGCCACCCAGCCGTCCAGCAGCCCCCTGACCAGCGCGGCCGGCGCGGCCACCCCGCACTCCCGTTCGGGCACCCACAGCTGCCCGTCGGTACGGTGGCCCAGCGGTCCGGGGTGCCCCGGCTCGCTGTGGTCGTGCGGGTCCAGGTGCACGCCGTCGCCCTCGTCGGACGGCATCCGCGACTCCGAACAGGTCCGGCACAGCAGCCGCACCGAGGACGACCAGTCCTCGGCGGCGAACCCGGCGTCGGCGGCGAGCTGTTCCAGGGCGTCCCGGTCGGCCTCGGTGGCCGCCTCCAGCAGCACCACCCAGGTGGGCACCGGCGAGGGCGCCCACAGCTCGATCTCGTCGAAGACGGGGTAGCTGTGCCCGGCGGCGGTGGTCCGCTCGCCGTGCGGCACGCCGTCGTGCAGCACGACCTCGCCCCAGCGCCGCCCGGAGGACGGCAGCGGGATGGACAGCACCTCCATCCGGGCCGGGTCGAGCCGCCGGCCCCACACCACCTCGGCCTCGCCCTCCGGCGACAGCCGCACCGCCGCGCTGCCCAGCTCCATGCCCAGCGGCTCGCCCGCCTCGGTCGCGCCGCCGGGCACCTTCAGGCCGTAGGCCTGCCAGGCCCGCCGGGCCAGCGGCCAGTCCTGGAGCGCGGTGGCGGCGATGCCGACGTTCCACCAGTCGGGCGCGCCGGTCTCCTTCTCCAGCAGCGCCACGGCGCGCAGGCCGGCCGCTCTGGCCTGTTCCCAGTCGTGCCGGAACTTGTGCAGCAGGGCGAGGTTGAACCAGGACTCCGACAGCCAGGGTTCCAGGTCGGCGGCGCGCGTCAGCAGTGCGCCCGCGTCCTCGTACCGGCCGTCGCCGATCAGGGTGAACGCGCGGTCGGTGGCCTGCCGCCAGGAGGCGGAGGGCCGGTGCCGTCCCTTGCCGAAGATCCTCACGATTCCTGCCTGCCAGTTCCGTCGTTTGGGCTGGCTCTGCCCCCGGACACCCTTTCCTTTCGCATCCAACCACGTACGGCTTCAGCGGCGCTCATTACCCATGGGTTACCCCGTCACGGGCGACGGAAGACTCTCCCGTGCGAGCACCCGGGCCAGCGCCTCGACCACGTCCGGGGCGTAGTCGTCCGCGGTGGCCAGGCGCAGCTCCTCCAGCGCCGTGAGCGGTCCGCAGGGTCCGGCGGCGCGCGCCTTCTCGTCGTAGGCGTTCACCGCCCGGACGATCCGCGCGGGCAGCGGCTGCTCCGGGCAGGGGTCGGCCTGCCGCTCCACCACCACCGCGACCTCCCGGCCCACCCCGCTGCGGCGCACCACGGCCCCGCCGAGCAGGGCGATGCGGCGCTGCTCCTCGGCGGGCAGGCCCGCGGTGGCGCCGGCGGGCACCGGGTCGACCAGGCTGAGCTGTCCGATGTCGTGCATGAGCGCCGCGTGCTCCAGGACGGTCAGCTCGGGCTCCGCGAGGCCCAGCTCGCGGCCCACGGCCCGGCTGAGCGCGGCGACCCGCCGGGCGTGTCCGGCCGGGGTGTACCCGGCGACCTCGGTGGCCCGGGCCAGGGAGGCGATGGTCTGCCGGTAGGTGGCCCGCACGGCCGCGTACCGGCGCAGCGACAGCTGGGCGAGCAGCAGCGGCACCGCGAGGACGGGCAGCGCCCACAGGCCCACGACGGCGACCGCGAGGGCCATCACCGCGCCCGTCGCGCACACCGCCGGGCCGATGCCCAGCAGGCCGCGCAGCTCCTCGCGCAGCAGCGGCCCGAACGGCCACCGGGTGCGGCAGTGCAGCGGCGCGGCCGAGAGCACGGCGCCGCACAGGGCGGTCAGCGCCAGCAGCGCCACCAGCAGCAGGGCGTACGCGGGTCCGATCCAGTCCCGGAACGCCCCCCGGCCGTACAGCGGCTGGAAGCAGACGGCGGCGAAGAAGACGGTCAGGACGCGTCGCGCCAGGTGGTCGAGGGTCGGGCCGTGCCCGCGCGCGATGTGCGGCACGCTGCCGAGCAGGGCGGCGGCGAGCACGACGGCCACGACCTGGAAGGCGTCGTGGTGGCCGGCCCGGCCCGCGTTCTCGCCGAGCAGCGCGTACGACAGCGCGCCCGCGGCGCCGAGCGGCGCGGCCTCGCGGACCTGTTCGCCGGACCACCGGGTCAGCTCCCCGACGAGCACCAGCACCCCGAAGGCGAGCGCGGTCCCGCGCTCGGCCAGCCCCGTCCACAGGGTGACCGTCAGGGACAGCAGCGCCACGAGGAGGGCGGCGCCCCGGATGAGGACCATCAGCCGGCACTCGCCCACCGGCGCGCTCACCGACGCGCCCGCCGACGCCTTCACCGGCGCGCTCTGCGGTGGCCGGAGCGGTGCTTCCGGGCGGGCGGCGGGGCGGGGGCGGCCGGCGAGGCGCGGTGGGCGTCCGGGTCGGCGGCGGCCGACGGAACGCGGCGCGGGCCGGGCGCCGGGGCGGGCGGGGTTTGGTGCGGGCCGGGGACGGCGGTGGGCGGCTGAGACGGGTGCGGGTCGGCGGACGGCTGGGCCGGGTGCGGGGCGGCGGAGGGCGGCTCAGCCGGGTACGAGCCGACGGGAGGCGGGGGGCGGTGTGGGTCCGGGGTGGTGGGCGGGGTGTGGGGTGGCGGGGTACGGGGGGCCGGTGGGGTCGGTTCGGCGGTGACCGTCGGGTGCCAGCCGTGGTGGTCGACGGCGCGGACCAGCGCGGTGACCATCCGCGGGTCGAACTGCGCGCCCGCGCACCGCTCCAGCTCCGCCAGTGCGGCGCCGACCGGCCGGGCCCGCCGGTAGGAGCGGGTGGACGTCATCGCGTCGAAGGCGTCCGCGACGGCCACCACCCGGGCGCACTCGGGGATCTGGCCGCCCCTCAGCCCGTAGGGATAGCCGCTGCCGTCGAGCCGTTCGTGGTGGTGCAGGATCGCGGAGCGGGCCTCGTCCAGGAAGGAGATGCCCCGCACCATCTCGTGCCCGTACTCGGGGTGCAGCTCGATCACCCGCCGCTCCTCGGGCGTCAGCGGTCCTTCCTTGCGCAGCAGCCGGGTGGGGACGCCCAGCTTCCCGACGTCGTGCAGGATGCCGGCGAAGCGGAGCGTCTCCACCCGCTCGTCGGCCAGGCCCAGTTCGCGGGCGATCAGCACGGACGCCTGCCCGACCCGCTCGCTGTGGCCGCGCGTGTAGCCGTCCTTGATGTCGACCGCCTGCACCAGGGCCCGGATGGTCGCCTGGTGGGCGGCGCGCTCGCGGTGGTACTGCGCGTACGCCCACCAGGTCACGTACATCGGCAGCAGGACGAGGAGGGCGGCGACCGGGCCGTAGCGGCTGCGCCAGAGCACGGCCATCATCAGCCCGGCGAGCCCGTGCACCGCGACGGGCGCCAGCGAACGGGCGAACAGGCCCCGCCAGGCCCGGTACGTCCCGACCCGCTCGGTGAGCGCGAGCATCCCGCCCTCCAGCGCGGTCAGCACCAGGCAGAACACCGTGACGGCGAGCGCGGCGGGCAGCAGGGCGTAGGGGAAGTCGGAGGTGACGACCGCGTCGCGCCCGCCCAGCTCCCAGTGCGTGCGGCCGGCGGCCCACACGGCGAGCACCAGCTGGGCCGCCCGCCAGATCCGGCGCGGCGCCTCGGGCCGCTGTCCGGTGCGCGCGAGCAGCGCCCCGGGAAGGGGCACGAACGCGGCGACGGGCGGCGGCAGCAGGAAGACGGCGGCCAGCAGCACGGGGTAGAACGGGCCGGCCAGCTGCCGCGGGGCGAGCCGCTTGCAGCCGGCGTAGAGCGCCGCCAGCAGGGCCAGCACCCACCAGGGGGCGTGGGTCGCGGGCAGCGGCAGCAGACAGAGCAGGGCGGCGAGGACGGCGCAGGCGACGTACGCGCGGGCCTGGGGTGGAACGGCCTCCATGACGCCCCTCCCCGGTCACGCCTGTCCACGGCCAGTGGGTTCGAGCCTAGGCCGGACGAGGGGGCCTCCGCGGGCCGATAACCCGCGGATTAGCACGTTCGAGTGACATACAGTCAGGAAGTGGACGCCGGTTCGGCGCTCGGCGACCGCTCCGGGGGCGCCTGGGAAGGGGCGGTCGGCAAGGGGCGGTCGGGCTCAGGTCCCCTGCGGAGCGCCGGGCGGGGGCAGTACGTCGCGCCCGGAGCCGCCCTGGTCGCCGGAGCGGATCAGCTGGATCCGCCCCATGACCTTGGCGCGCAGGTCGGCGGGGACGTCGTCGTGTCCGCAGCACCGCTTGACCAGCTTCTTCACGGCCTGCTCAAGGCCGTACTTCTCCAGGCAGGGCGAGCACTCCTCGAAGTGGTGCTCGAACTTGGTGCGATCGACTTCCGGCATCTCACTGTCGAGGAACTCGTACAGGTGGTCGAGTACCTCACCGCAGTCCGTCTCATGCGGCTCTCCGCAGCTCATGAGCCCGAGCCTTTCGCTTCGTTCGACTTGCCGGCGCCGGCCGGGACCAGTCCGCGGTCGCGGGCGTAGTCCTCGAGCATGCCGCGCAGCTGACGGCGGCCCCGGTGCAGCCGGGACATCACCGTGCCGATGGGTGTCCCCATGATGTCCGCGATCTCCTTGTACGCAAAGCCCTCGACATCGGCGAGATACACGGCGATGCGGAATTCCTCGGGGATCGCCTGGAGCGCTTCCTTCACGTCCGAGTCCGGCAGGTGGTCCAGCGCCTGCGACTCGGCGGAACGCAGGCCCGTCGACATGTGCGACTCGGCCCGGGCGAGCTGCCAGTCCTCGATCTCCTCCGCCGCGCTGCGCTGGGGTTCGCGCTGCTTCTTGCGGTAGGAGTTGATGAAGGTGTTGGTGAGGATGCGGTACAGCCACGCCTTGAGGTTGGTGCCCTCGCGGAACTGGTGGAAGGACGCGTACGCCTTGGCGTACGTCTCCTGCACCAGGTCCTCGGCGTCGGCCGGGTTGCGCGTCATGCGCAGCGCGGCCGAGTACATCTGGTCGAGGAATTCGAGCGCGTCCCGCTCGAAGCGCGCGCTGCGCTCGGCGGTCGACTCGGCGGACGCGGACGCGCCCGTGCCCTGGCCCTCGGGCAGCTCCGCGTGGCCGTCGTCGGTCCCTGCGTCGGTACCGGGAACCGGACCCACCTCCTCAAGCGATGTCGTGGGACCGAGAGAGATCCCACTCGTTTCGGAGGATAGACGACGACCCGCGCCCGCCGCCGCTCGAATAGGGGCGGCCTTGGCCGTGCGCAGCACCGTCCACTCCAGGTCGGCGCGGCTGCCGCGGCCGGACTCGGTCTCGGCCGGACGCGCCGTCTCCACCGGACGGCGGGCGACGGGCGGGCACGCGGTGCAACCCATGCGGCGGACTCCCTCTCCTACGACTTCCCTACGACTTCGGTGCCGGCGACCAGCACGTACGTCCCGCTCAACAGCGCGGGGAGGTCCGGCATTCCCGGCCGCCGGCCGGCGTCACCCGAGCGCCGCGGTCCACCGCGTGACGGCGTCGGTGAGCAGCTCCAGCGCCTGCTCCTGGGTCGGCTCCGCCCGCTTGGGGACGGCGAAGCCGTGATCGGCGCCGGGGATCGCGACCAGTTCGTGGCCGCCCTCGGGGAACTCCGCCGGCCTGCCGAACGGGTCGTTGCCGCCCTGGACGACGAGCGTGGGCACACCGGCGCCGAGCAGTTCCGCCGCCCGGGACTTCTCCGGCCGGCCCGGCGGGTGCAGCGGGAAGGAGAGGGCGAGCACGGCGTGCGCGCCCAGCTCGCGCGCCGTGCGGCAGGCGACGCGCGCGCCGGCGCTCCGGCCGCCCGCCACCACCGGCAGCCCCGCCCCGGCGAGGACCGGCCACACCCCGCGCCAGCCGGTGTCCAGCGTCTTCGGCGCGGGCGCCACCTTTTTGCCGGCCACCCGCCAGGGCTGCTCCACCAGCGCGACGGTGACGCCGTGCGCGGGCAGCGCACCGGCCAGCGCCTGAAGGTCGCGCGCCTCGATGCCGCCGCCCGCGCCGTGGCCGACGGCGAGGACGAGCCGGGGCACGGCAGCGCGGCGCCAGGTGATCCGGGCCGGGCCCGCCTCCGTCTCGACGGTCTCGGCGGTCTCGGCGGTCTCGGCGGTCTCGGCGGTCTCGGCGGTCTCGGCGCTCGCGTCGGACGCCACCTGGGTCGTCACCTCGGTCCTCGCTTCGGGGCTGTCGGGGCTCACGTCAGAAGAGTGTGCCCTCTTCGGGTGCGGGCAGCTCCTTCAGCAGCTCCGGTCCGTTGTTGCGGACGTTGCTGACGGCGGTGGACACCGGGTAGGCGCGCAGCAGCCCCGGGGGCGGCGGGGCCAGCAGGGCGCGCAGGTCGTCCGGGTCGGTGCGGGCCGGGTCCAGCCAGGCGTCCCAGCGGTCCGGGGTGAGCATGAGCGGCATCCGGGGGTGGATGTCGGCGAGCGCCCGCGGCCCCTCGGCCGGGGCGGCCGCCAGCGGACCGCGCTCCGCCTCCGTGGTGATCACCGAGCACGTCACCCACCAGGCCCCCGGGTGGTCGTCGGGCAGCGCGCGGTCGCGCCAGAACTCGTAGAGCCCGGCCATCGCGAAGACCGAGCCGTCGGCCGGGGTCACGAAGTAGGGCTGCTTGCGCGGGCGCTTGCGCCGCCCCTCGACCTCCAGCTCGCGTTCCTGCTCGCCGGTGACCCACTCGTAGTAGCCGTCGGCGGGCACGATGCACCGGCGGGCGGCGAAGGCGCGCCGGTACGACGGCTTCTCGTGCACGGTCTCCGCGCGCGCGTTGATCATGCGGGCGGCGCCGTCGGGGGACGTCGCCCACGACGGCACCAGACCCCACCTCAGCGTGCGCAGCTGGCGAACCGGCCGCGTGTCGCCGGCGTCCTTCAGGGGGCGGTCCAGGACGACGTGGACCGCCTTGGTCGGGGCCACGTTGTGGTCGGGGGCGAGGACTTCCCCGGGCTCCCACTTCTCGATCCCGAAGACCTGCGCGAGATCCTCGGCTCCGCGACTCGATGCATACCGTCCGCACATACGTGCAACACTGCCAGACCCCGCACCGCTCAAGGGAGCCACTCCGCACCATGGACCGCCTCGCCGCGACCGCGCTGCCCGACCTCTGGGACCGGCTCCTCGGCACCCAGCCCAACCCCGACCGGTGGGTGGTGACCGGCACGGCGCTGGTCGCGCTCGCCGTCGTCGTCCCGGCCGCGCTGTGGCGGGTGGCGCGCAACGCCATCACGATCGCGCACGAAGGCGGTCACGGGCTGGTGGCGCTGCTCACCGGGCGCACGCTGACCGGCATACGGCTGCACTCCGACACCAGCGGCCTCACCCTCAGCCGGGGCAAGCCGTACGGCCTCGGCATGATCCTGACCGCCGCCGCCGGTTACACCGCTCCCCCGCTGCTGGGCCTGGGCGGCGCGGCGCTGCTCGCCACCGGGCGCATCACGCTGCTGCTGTGGGCGGCGACGGCGCTGCTGCTGGCGATGCTGGTGATGATCCGCAACGCCTACGGGGTGCTGACCGTGCTCCTCACCGGCGGCACGTTCCTGCTGGTGTCGTGGCTGGCCGGGCCGCAGGTGCAGGCGGTGTTCGCGTACGCGGTGGTGTGGTTCCTGCTGCTGGGCGGGGTGCGGCCGGCCTTCGAACTCCAGGTCCGGCGCGCCCGCGAGGGCGGCGGCGACTCGGACGCCGACCAGTTGGCGCGGCTCACGCACGCGCCGGCGGGCCTGTGGCTGTTCCTGTTCCACGCCGTGTCGCTGTGCTCGCTGATGGGCGGGGGGCGCTGGCTGCTCGGGCTGTGAGTCCGCGGGCCCTCCCCGGCGGACCGGCGGACTGGCGGCCCGGCAGGCCGGTGGACCGGCGGCCCAGTAGCCCGGCGGCCCGGCAGGTCGGCGGCCCTCGCGCGGGACGGCCGGGCGGACGGCCTCCTTATAGAGTGGGCCCATGGCCTCGAACCCCGCTGACACCGCCCTCTGGCCCGCCCCGCACGCGAGCGGAGCCGTCGACGCGACGGTCCACGTGCCCGGGTCGAAGTCGGTCACCAACCGCGCCCTGGTGCTCGCCGCGCTCGCCTCGGAGCCGGGCTGGCTGCGCCGCCCGCTGCGCTCGCGCGACACGCTGCTGATGGCCGGCGCCCTGCGGGCGATGGGGGTCGGCATCGAGGAGACGGTGTCCTCCGCCTCCGGCGCGGGCGCCTCGGGCGAGGCCTGGCGGGTCATCCCGGCGGGGCTGCACGGCCCGGCGACGGTCGACGTGGGCAACGCCGGCACGGTGATGCGCTTCCTGCCGCCGGTCGCCGCGCTGGCCGACGGCCCGGTCCGCTTCGACGGCGATCCGCGTTCGTACGAACGTCCGCTGCACGGCGTCATCGACGCGCTGCGCACGCTCGGCGCCCGGATCGACGACGACGGCCGCGGCGCGCTGCCGCTGACCGTACACGGCGGCGGCGCCCTGGAGGGCGGCGCGGTGGAGATCGACGCCTCCTCGTCCTCCCAGTTCGTCAGCGCCCTGCTGCTGTCCGGTCCGCGCTTCAACCAGGGCGTCGAGGTGCGCCACGTCGGCGCGACGCTGCCGTCGCTGCCGCACATCCGGATGACGGTGGACATGCTGCGCGCGGTGGGCGCCCAGGTGGACACCCCGGAGTCGGGCGGCGAGCCGAACGTGTGGCGGGTCACGCCGGGCGCGCTGCTCGGCCGGGACCTGACCGTGGAGCCGGACCTGTCGAACGCGCAGCCGTTCCTGGCGGCGGCGCTGGTGACCGGCGGCAAGGTGGTCGTCCCGGACTGGCCGGCCCGCACCACCCAGCCGGGCGACCGGCTGCGGGAGATCTTCACGGAGATGGGCGGTTCCTGCGAACTCACCGACTACGGACTGGTGTTCACCGGCTCCGGCGCGGTGCGCGGCATCGACGTGGACCTGAGCGAGGTCGGCGAGCTGACCCCGGGCATCGCCGCGGTCGCCGCGCTCGCGGAGTCGCCCTCGACCCTGCGGGGCGTGGCCCACCTCCGGCTGCACGAGACGGACCGGCTGGCCGCGCTGACCAAGGAGATCAACGAGCTGGGCGGCGACGTCACCGAGACCGCCGACGGTCTGCACATCCGTCCGCGCCGGCTGCACGGCGGGATCTTCCACACCTACGACGACCACCGCATGGCCACCGCCGGTGCGATCATCGGCCTGGCGGTGGAGGGCGTCCAGATCGAGAACGTGGCGACGACGGCGAAGACCCTGCCGGACTTCCCCGAGCTGTGGACCGGGATGCTCGGGGCGTAGGACGCGGGGAACAGACATGCGCCGCTACGGCAAGCACACCGACGAGGACGACATCCGCTCCCGGCCCAACCGCCGGGGCAACCGCCCGCGGACGAACATCCGCCCCAAGCACGAGGACGCCGCCGAGGGCATGGTCCTCACCGTCGACCGGGGCCGGCTGACCTGCCTGGTCGACGGCCGCACGATCCTGGCGATGAAAGCGCGCGAACTGGGCCGCAAGGCCGCCGTCGTGGGCGACCAGGTGGCCCTGGTCGGCGATCTGTCCGGCAAGAAGGACACCCTCGCGCGCATAGTCCGCATCGAGAAGCGCACCTCGGTGCTGCGCCGCACCGCGGACGACGACGACCCCTACGAGCGCGTGGTCGTGGCCAACGCCGACCAGCTGGCCATCGTCACCGCGCTCGCCGACCCCGAGCCCCGGCCGCGGCTGATCGACCGCTGCCTGGTGGCGGCGTTCGACGGCGGCCTGGAGCCGCTGCTCGTCATGACCAAGTCGGACCTGGCCCCGCCGGACAAGCTCCTGGAGCTGTACGGCGACCTGGACATCCCCTACGTCGTCACCAGCCGCGAGGAGCTGGAGAGCGGCGGTGCGGCGGACCGGGTGCGCACGTTCCTCGACGGACGGGTCACGGCGTTCGTGGGCCACTCCGGCGTCGGCAAGACCACCCTGGTGAACGCGCTGGTCCCCGAGGAGCGCCGGCGCGTCACCGGGCATGTGAACGCGGTGACCGGCCGCGGCCGGCACACCACCACCTCGGCGCTCGCGCTGCCCCTGGCGAGCGACGGCGGCTGGGTCGTGGACACCCCGGGCGTACGGTCCTTCGGGCTCGCCCACATCGACCCGTCCCGCGTCATCCACGCCTTCCCCGACCTGGAGCCCGGCACCGAGGGCTGCCCGCGCGCGTGCAGCCACGACGAGCCGGACTGCGCGCTGGACGCGTGGGTGGCGGACGGCCACGCGGACCCCGCCCGGCTCTACTCGCTGCGCCGGCTGCTGGCCACGCGCGAGCGCACGGAGGGCGACTGACCCGCGGCCTCGCCCGGCGCCGCGGGACGGTCGGTGATCTCCGCGTTGTTTGCCCCGGGGCCGGGCCGGTAAGTGCATAATCGCACCGAGCCGGAGCGGCCACGGAGACGCGGACACGACCTACGGAGGACGGCACATGGCGTGGCTGCTGGTCATCGTCGCGGGACTGCTCGAGACCGGCTTCGCGGTGTGTCTGAAACTCTCCCACGGCTTCACCCGGCTCTGGCCGACCATCGCCTTCTGCTGCTTCGCCCTCGGCAGCTTCGGCCTGCTCACCCTGTCGCTGCGCAAGCTCGACGTGGGGCCCGCGTACGCGGTGTGGACCGGGATCGGGGCGGCGGGCACCGCGATCTACGGCATGGTCTTCCTGGACGACCTGGTCTCGGTGCTGAAGATCGTCTCGATCAGCCTCGTCATCATCGGCGTGATCGGACTCCAGCTGTCCGGCTCCCAGCACTGACGTCCCTGCCGGGACCGGCGGGGCCGGCGGGGCCAGTGGGGCCGGCGGGCCGTGGCTCAGACCGGTCGCCGGTGGCGCAGCGCGCCGCGCACCAGTGCGGCGGTCCCGCCCTCGCCCGGCGGCGCCGTCACGCAGGACAGCGCGAGCCGGAACACCAGTTCGCAGACGTCGGCCGGGACGGCGTCCGCCGCCCGCGGCGCGGAGACGGCGGCCGCGGCGCGGTCGCGGGCCGCCGCCAGCAGGCCGCCGGGCGACAGCGGCGGTCCGGCCGGCCACCGCTGGGCCGGAACGGCGGGCAGGTACGACGCCGCCGACCAGGCCACTCCGCCCGACTCCCCGCCCGCCACCGCACCCGCCGGCGTGGGCAGCCGGTCGCTCCAGCAGCCGGTGAGCAGGGCCTTGACCAGCGCGTTCCCCCGGGCGGCCGCGACGGTCCACTCGGCGGCGGCGGTCAGCCGCTCCCGCGGATCGGCGGTCCCGGCCAGCGCGCGGTCGATCCCGGCCAGGAAACCGGCCGCCTCCCTGCGCACCAGCGCCCGGGCCAGCCCGTCCTTGCCGCCGAACTCGTTGTAGAGGGTCTGCCGGGAGACCCCGGCCGCCGCGGCCACGTCCACCATCCGCACCGCCGGCCACGGCAGCCGGGCCAGCGCGACGTACGCGGCGTCCAGCAGGGATTCCCGAGCTGCGGGCATCGTCGCCTCCCCGGGCCGAGCGGCTCCGCTGCCAGATTTGACGCGCCCGCGAGCACTGTCAAGGGTCCTCGGCGCGACCCGGGCGACGCGCGCCCCGTCCTGGCTGGCCCCCCGGCACGCCGGGCCGATACCGTTCCCCCATGCCCGACTACCTCGATGACCTGCGTCTGGCCCACGTCCTCGCGGACGCCGCGGACGCCGCCACCATGGACCGGTTCAAGGCCCTCGACCTCAAGGTCGAGACGAAGCCGGACATGACTCCGGTCAGCGAAGCGGACAAGGCGGCGGAGGAGCTGATCCGCGGCCAGCTCCAGCGCGCCCGCCCGCGCGACGCGGTGCTCGGCGAGGAGTACGGCGTCCAGGGCACCGGCCCGCGCCGCTGGGTGATCGACCCCATCGACGGCACCAAGAACTACGTACGCGGCGTCCCGGTGTGGGCCACGCTGATCTCGCTGATGGAGGCCGGCGAGGGCGGCTACCAGCCCGTCGTCGGCGTCGTCTCCGCGCCCGCGCTCGGCCGCCGCTGGTGGGCCGCGCGGGGGCACGGCGCCTTCACCGGCCGCAGCCTGTCCCAGGCCTCCCGGCTCCGGGTCTCCCAGGTGGCCCAGCTGTCGGACGCGTCCTTCGCGTACTCCTCGCTCAGCGGCTGGGAGGAGCAGGGCCAGCTGCACGGGTTCCTGGACCTGACCCGCGAGGTCTGGCGCACCCGGGCCTACGGCGACTTCTGGCCGTACATGATGGTCGCCGAGGGGTCGGTCGACTTCTGCGCGGAGCCCGAGCTGTCGCTGTGGGACATGGCCGCGAACGCGATCATCGTGACGGAGGCCGGCGGCACGTTCACCGGCCTGGACGGCCGCCCCGGCCCGCACAGCGGGAACGCGGCCGCGTCCAACGGGATCCTGCACGACGAGATGCTGGGGTATCTCAACCGGCGTCACTGAGACCAGAGGGACGCCTGCGCGCGCCCCCGGTCGGCCGCGCGCGCCCCCTTGTTGACCCGTGCTCCGCCTGCGACTCTGGGAGTCCCCCACTTGTGAACTTGTGAATCCCCGCACGAAGTGGATTCCAGGAGGAGGTGGCTCCATCCCATGCTCGTCCGCGACGCCATGAGCACGGTGGTCCTCACCATCGGCCCCGCACACACCCTGCGGCAGGCAGCCGTCCTGATGTCCGCGCGCCGCGTCGGCGCGGCCGTGGTGCACGATCCCGACGCCGGCGGCATCGGCATCCTCACCGAACGGGACATCCTCAACTCCGTGGGCCTCGGCCAGAACCCGGACACGGAGTACGCCCACGCCCACACCACCACCGACGTCGTCTTCGCCGCGCCGTCCTGGACGCTGGAGGAGGCGGCCGGCGCCATGGCGCACGGCGGCTTCCGCCACCTGATCGTCCTGGCGGACGGCGAACCGGCGGGCATCGTCTCGGTCCGCGACATCATCCGCTGCTGGGCGCCGAAGCGGCGGCCCGCGGCGCGCGTTCCGGCCTGAGCGCGCCCGCCCGGCGGCACGCCGACGGGCCGGGCCCCCGAGGGGGCCCGGCCCGTCGCCGACGACAAGCGGTCCAGTGCTGGAGTCAGCCACGCAGGGCCTGGAGCGCGGCCTCCAGCCGCTTGCCGAAGTCTGCGTCCGCTTGGCGGAAGTTGGCGATCGCGCGCTCGACGATGTCCTCGCGCGAGACCTGCGCGAGGGCGCCCGTCAGGTTGCCGATCAGGCGGTCCTTCTCCTCGTCCGTCATCAGCCGGTAGAGGTCGCCGGCCTGGACGAAGTCGTTGTCCTCGGCGTGCAGCGGCGCCTCGTGGTCGCCGGTGACGCCGGAGACGGGGACCGGCTGCCACAGCGGCCGGCCGGTCTGCACCGGGCCGCCAAAGCTGTTCGGCTCGTAGTTCTTCGCGCCCTTGTGGCGGCCGTCGTAGAGGGCGCCGTCACGGGAGTTGGTGCGCGCCTCGGTGGCGTGCGGGCGGTTCACCGGCAGGTGGTCGGCGTTGATGCCGACGCGGTAGCGGTGGGCGTCGCCGTAGGCGAAGAGGCGGCCCTGGAGCATCTTGTCCGGGGACGGGCCGATGCCGGGCACGAAGTGCGCCGGGGAGAAGACCGACTGCTCGACCTCGGCGAAGACGTTCTCCGGGTTGCGGTTCAGCTCCAGCTTGCCGATCTCGATGACCGGGTAGTCCGCGTGCGACCACACCTTGGTCAGGTCGAACGGGTTGAACCGGTAGGTCGCGGCCTCGGCGGCGGGCATGATCTGCACGCCGACCGTCCAGGTCGGGAAGTCGCCGCGCTCGATCGACTCGCGCAGGTCGCGCTGGTGGGAGTCGGGGTCCTGGCCCGCCAGGACGTCCGCCTCCTCGGCGGTCAGGCACTTGATGCCCTGGTCGGTCTTGAAGTGGTACTTGACCCAGAAGACCTCGCCGGCCTCGTTGTTCCACTGGAAGGTGTGCGAGCCGAAGCCGTCCATGTGGCGGTACGACGCCGGGATGCCGCGGTCGCCGAACAGCCAGGTCACCTGGTGCGTGGACTCCGGCGACAGGCTCCAGAAGTCCCAGACGTTGTCCGGCTCGGTCGAACCGGTGTACGGGTCGCGCTTCTGGGTGTGGATGAAGTCGGGGAACTTGATGGCGTCCCTGATGAAGAACACCGGGGTGTTGTTGCCGACGAGGTCGTAGTTGCCCTCCTCGGTGTAGAACTTCAGCGAGAAGCCGCGCGGGTCGCGCACGGCGTCCGCGGCGCCGAGGTTGCCGGCCACGGTGGAGAAGCGGAGGAAGGTCTCCGTCCGCTTGCCGACCTCGGAGAGGAACGCGGCGCGCGTGTACCGGGTGACGTCGGCCGTGACCGTGAAGGTGCCGTAGGCGCCGGCGCCGCGGGCGTGCACCACGCGCTCCGGGATGCGCTCACGGTTGAAGTGGGCGAGCTTCTCCAGCAGGAGCTGGTCCTGGACGAGCACCGGCCCGCCGGCACCCGCGGTCTCACTGTTCTGGTTGTCGGCCACCGGAGCACCGGCCTCCGTCGTGAGCGGTCCCTGGGTCACGTCGCCTCCTGCGGAAAATCCGTCTGATCCTGTCGCTTGGCCAAAGCCAGGCTCGATCCTACAATGGACATTGTCTAAGTCAAGTTGAACTCCAAGTTCACACTCGTTCGGGATCTGTGTCCCTTTGCTGTTAGGCTGGTGGGTATGAGCGACCTTCTGGAACGGCTGCGCGGACGCGGATGGCGGATGACCGCGCAGCGTCGCGTCGTGGCCGAGGTCCTGGACGGCGACCACGTGCACCTGACGGCCGACGAGGTCCATGCGCGCGCCGTGGCGAAGCTGCCGGAGATCTCCCGCGCGACCGTCTACAACACGCTGGGCGAGCTGGTCACGCTGGGCGAGGTGCTGGAGGTCAGCACCGACAGGCGCGCCAAGCGGTACGACCCGAACGCCCACCGGCCGCACCACCACCTGGTGTGCGCCGGCTGCGGCGCGATCCGGGACGTCCACCCGGGCGGCAACCCGCTGGCGGACCTGCCGGACTCCGAGCGCTTCGGCTTCACGGTCTCGGACGTCGAGGTGACGTACCGCGGCCTCTGCCCGAACTGCGCCGCCGCCTGACGGGCGACCGCCCGACCCGCACGACGACGAGCCCCGGCACGGGAAGTGCCGGGGCTTCGCGCTGCCACTTGGAGCGCCGGGGCTTCGCGCTGTGCGTCGGCGAACGCGCCACCGGACGCGCATACACCTAGGGCCGGAATCCTGATCGGATTCCGGCCCTAGGTCTTCAGTAGCGGGGACAGGATTTGAACCTGCGACCTCTGGGTTATGAGCCCAGCGAGCTACCGAGCTGCTCCACCCCGCGTCGATGAATGGAACACTACGTGGTCGACGGCCCCGGATGCAAATCGCTTATGGAGAGCGTCCCGCGGACCGTTCGGCCCGGTCCGGGGAAGGGGTGGAGATCCCCGGTCCGGGAGCCGGCGGTCACGCGGACAGCTCCTCGCGCAGGGCGTCCCTGAGGCGGGTCGCCCGGGCGGCCACCTCGCGGGGGCCCAGGGCCGCGGCGCGGTCGGCCCAGCGCTGGCCCTCGGCCAGTTCGCCGCGGCGGGCGTGGACGAGGGCCAGGCGCAGCGCCGCCCGGCCGTGCCCGGCGTCGGCGGCCCGGGTCCACCACACGACCGCCTCCGGCTCGCTGCCCTCCCGGGCCAGCAGCAGCCCCAGGTTGAACGCGCCGTTGCGCGAGCCGGCCTCCGCCGCGGTCCGGTACCACCGCGCCGCCTCGACCACGTCGCCGCGGGCCGCGGCGAGCATCCCGACCCGTACCTGCGCGCGCCGGTGCCCCTGGGTCGCGGCCCGCTCGTACCACTCCTCGCACTCGGTCTTCTCGTGGACCGCCGACTCCCCGAGTTCGTGGGCGGGCACGGGCGGGCGGCGGGCGTCGAGCACGGTCGCCAGCCGGTAGGCGCCCTCCGCGCTGCCGCCGCCGGCCGCGCACCGCAGATGCCGCTCGGCGTCCTGCTCGTCCCCGGCGGCCAGCCGGGCCATGCCCACCTGGAGCGCCGCCTCGGTGTGTCCGGCGGCGGCCGCCCGCTCGTACCACCTCAGGGCCTCGGCCGTCAGGTCCCGGCCCGCGTAGAGGATGCCCAGGTTGAAGGCGGCGTCCACGCTCCCGGCCTCCGCCGCCTTGGAGAACCACGGCTCGGCCCCGGCGGTGTCGCCGCCCTGGAGCAGCAGGACGGCCAGCGCGTTGGCGGCCTCGCGGTGGCCGGCGTAGGCCGCGCGCCGGTACCACTGCTCGGCCTGGGTGGTGCGGCCCTGCTCGGCGCAGAGCAGGGCGAGGTTGTAGGCGCCGTTGACGTCGCCGGCGTCCATCGCCGCCCGGTACCACCGCTCGGCGGTCTGGGTCTCGCCGCGCTCGGCGTGCAGCGCGCCCAGCGCGTTGGCGGCGTTGCCGTCGCCGTCCTGGGCGGCGCGCAGCCACCACACGGCGGCGCTCTCGGTGTCCCCGGCGTCGCGCAACAGGAAGCCGAGGGCGCAGGCGGCCTGCGGCTCGCCGTCCTTGGCGGACGTCAGGTACCAGCGGCCGGCCTCCTTCAGCTCGCCGCGGCCCTCCAGGATGGCGCCGAGGTGCAGCGCGGCGCGCCGGTGGCCGCGCGCGGCGGCCTGCCGGTACCACTGCTCGGCCTCCGCCCGCGGCTCCGCGCCCCCGCCGTCGGCGCCCGCCTCCGTGGCCCGCCGGTCCAGTGCCCGGGCCAGCCGGTACGCCGCCTCGCGGTGCCCGCGCTCGGCGGCGATCCGCATCCAGCGCTCGGCGCCGGCGTCGGCGCGGTGGTCCAGCAGGTCGGCGAGCGCGTAGGCGCCGAGCACGTGTCCCTGCTCGGCGGACTGGCGCAGCCAGTACTCGGCGGCGGGCTCGTCGCCGCGCTCGCGGTGGTGCCGGCCGAGCGCGTGCGCGGCCGGGGCGGAGCCGGCGACGGCGGCGATGCGCCACCAGCCGGCCGCCTCGTCCGGGTAGCCGCGCTGCTGGAGCAGCACGCCCAGGTTGTTGGCCGCGGCCCGGTCGCCGGCCGCGGTGGCGGCCCGCAGGTGGGGTTCGGCCGCGTCGAGGTCGCCCCGGCGCAGCAGCATGGCGCCGAGGACGCTCATCGCCTCGGCGTCGCCCGCCTCGGCGGCCAGCCGGCGGCGCGCCAGCTCGGCGACCTCGTCGGCGGCGGCGCCCGTCTCGTCCCGGGCCCCGTCCACGATCTCCACGGGATCGACTGCCAGCGCAAATCGCCCTGAATCGAACAGAGTTACCTTGTCCCCCATAACGTCCATCGTCGCACCACCCGCAACCCGGGTACACCTGGTATACCGCAGCCAGTGAGGTCACTTCAGCGTTTTGTCGACATGCCCACAGAGAGACAAGTCAAACACATTTGGCCCAACTCCCCACGGCGGCGCGGCGGTCCTGCACGTCGGCACATCCGTTCGCCCACGAACGGAAGGCCCGGATCCGCATCGGACCCGGGCCTCGCGTCGACTGCGACGGTCAGCCGCCGCTCTTCGCGCCGTTCTTGGCACCGTTCTTGGCGCCCGAGCCCGCGGCCTTGTCCGCCGCCGCCTGCGCCTGCTCGGCGCGCTTGAGGGCGGCCTGGAGCTCCTTCTGGGCCTCGTCGTAGGCCTTGAAGTCGGGCACCTTCAGCGCCTTCTGGCCGTCGTCGAAGGCCTTCTGGGCGTCCTTCAGGGCCTGTTCGACCGTCGGGTCGGCCGAACCCGGCGGTTTCGTCGTGCCGGTGTCCGGTGGCGGGTTCCCCGATCCGGACGTGCCGAACACCTTGTCGAGGGCCTGGCCGAGGGTGTCCTCGAACGCCGTGGTGCCGCCGAAGCTCACCAGCACCTTGCGCATCAGCGGGTACTTGAGCTGTCCACCGCGCACATAGACCGGTTCGACGTAGAGCAGCCCGTCGTCGAGCGGGATCGTCAGCAGGTTGCCGTACTCGATCTCCGAGTCGCCGCCTCTGATGAGCCGGACGAACTCGGCGATGTTCTGCTGCGAGTTGGAGTTGAACTGGCTCTGCACCTGTTTGGGGCCGCCGACCGTCGTGCTCGCCGGCAGCTTCAGGAGTCTGATCTTGCCGTAGTCGGGCGTGCCCGCCTGGGAGTCCACCGCCATGTACGCGCTCAGCGTCTCCCGGCCGTTCGGCGTGAAGGTCGTCGTCAGCGAGAACGCCTGCGCGTCCTGGTCGGGCATCTTCATCGTCAGGTAGTACGGCGGCACCGAGTTGCCCGACTTGTTGGTCGGGTCGACCGGCACCTGCCACACCTCGCTGCCGCTGAGGAAGGTCTGCGCGTCCGTCACGTGGTAGCGGGTGAGCAGTTCACGCTGCACCTTGAACAGATCCTGCGGGTAGCGCAGGTGGGCCATCAGGTCGGCGGAGATGTCCGCCTTGGCCTTCACCGTGCCGGGGAACGCCTTCATCCAGGTCTTCAGGACCGGGTCCTCGGTGTCCCACTGGTACAGCTTGACCTCGCCGGTGTAGGCGTCGACGGTCGCCTTCACCGAGTTGCGGATGTAGTTGACCCGGTTCTGCTGGGCCACCACCGCGCGCTGGTCGTTGTTGTAGGTCAGCGAGTCCGCCGTGGTGTCGCCGAGCGTCGTACGGGAGGCGTAGGGGTACCCGTTCGTCGTCGTGTAGGCGTCGACGATCCACTGGATGCGGTGGTCCACCACCGCCGGATAGGCGTCGCCGTCGATGGTCAGCCAGGGCGCCACCGCCTCGACGCGCTCCTTGGGCGTGCGGTTGTACAGAATCCGCGAACCGTCGCCGATGGCACCGGAGTAGAGGATCTGCGGCTCGCCGAACGCCACCGCGTACGCCGCCCGGTTGAGCGTGCCGGAGAGACTGACGCCGCTCCCGCCCCGGTAGGTGGTGGTCGCCTCACCGTCGCCCGCCGGATAGTCGATCTCCTTCTGGGGACCGCCGACGATCGAGTAGGTGGTGGTCTTCTCGCCGTAGTAGACCCGCGGTTCGTACGTCCCGAGGTCGCCGGTGGACGGCACGTCCTTCTCGGTGAAGACCGGCTCGCCGTTGCTGGCCTCGGTGCCCTTGGCGGCGACCAGGCCGTAGCCGTGGGTGTACCGGAAGTGGGTGTTGATCCAGTTCTTCTTGACGCCGTCCAGGTTCAGCTCGCGCAGGCCGACGACCGTGTCCTGGACCTTGCCGTCCTTGGTCGGGTACCGGTCGACGTCCAGGTTGTTCGGGAAGGCGTAGTAGCCCCGGATCTGCTGGTTCTGCTGGAAGGTGGGCGAGACGATGTTGGGGTCGAGTATGCGGGTGCTCGCCGTCTTGTCGACGTCGTCGCGCAGCGTCGACCTGTCCTTCGTCGTGCTGACTCCGTCGTACGGGGACACCTTGGTGTCGTCGATGCCGTAGGCGGCGCGCGTCGCCTTGATGTTCTTCTCGACGTACGGCGCCTCCTTGGCCTGCTCGTTGGGCTGGACCTCGAACTTCTGGACGAGCGCCGGGTACAGGCCGCCGATCAGGATCGCCGAGAGCACCATCAGGCCGAAGCCGATGACGGGCAGCTGCCAGGTGCGCCGCCACAGGGTGGCGAAGAACAGCAGCGCGCAGATGACCGCGATGCAGAACAGGATCGTCTTGGCCGGCAGATAGGCGTTGGCGTCGACGTACCTGAGGCCGGTCCAGTCGCCGGTCGCCTTGAAGTCGCTGGACTTGACCGCGAGTCCGTACCGGTCGAGCCAGTAGGCGACGGCCTTGAGGGCGACGAACACGCCGAGCAGCACCGACAGGTGCCCGGTCGCCGCGGCCGTGGCCCGCGGGCCGGGGCTGGAGACCCGCAGCCCGCCGTACAGGTAGTGGGTCAGCGCGGCGGCGATCAGGGACAGCACCGCCGCGGCGAAGCCGAAGCCCAGCAGGAACCGGTACCAGGGCAGGTCGAAGGCGTAGAAGGAGATGTCGAGGTGGAACTGCGGGTCCGTCTTGTGGAACGGGACGCCGTTGACCCACATCAGCCAGGTCCGCCACTGACCGGCGGCGGAGGCGCCCGCGACCAGGCCCACCAGCGCGGTCACCGCGCACAGCAGCCACTTGCGGTACGGCGCGATGCCCATCCGGTAGCGGTCGAGGTTCTGCTGCTCCATCGACATGGCGCTCAGCGGCGGCCGCAGCCGGTGGGCCAGCCAGACGTTGAAGCCGACGGCCGCCGCCATCAGCAGCCCGAAGACGAAGAACAGTCCGACCTTGGTCGACAGGGTGGTGGTGAAGACCGACGAGTAGTGCACCGACCGGTACCACAGCCAGTCCGTCCAGAATCCGGCGAACATCGTGAACGCCATGGCCAGGACGACCAGGACGCCCAATGTCATGAGCAGGGTCCTAGCTCGCCGGGACGGGCGGCCGACTCTGATCCGCGGCCCCGTGGGGCCGCCGCCGCGGTCCGGCATCTGGAAAGCCAAGGTGCGCACCTCGAAAGTTCGCTGTTGGTCACTGTGGTCGCGTCAGGCCCCCGTGTTCGCGGGCCCCACGGTGCGCCCTGGGTTCCCGGGCCCACACCTATGCAACTTACTCACCGCTTACTCGGTTCCCGATTTCGGCCGGTAACGAGGCAGGATTGTGACCATGTCCAACACTCCCATGGCAGCGAACCCCCTCACCCGGGCCGTGCTCGAGATCGACGAGTACGCCTCCGGCCTCGGCTGGGACCAGCCCGCTCGCCTCTTCGCCCTCGTCGACACCGCGCGGCTGCGGACCCAGGAACCCGCCCTCGCGGCGCAGCTCGGCCTCGCCGACGAGCAGGAGACCTCCGGTCTCACCCCGATCGAGCAGGAGGAGATCCCGTCGAACCAGCCGCTCGACGAGTTCCTCGCCACCATCGCCTGGCCCGACGCCGTGGCCGGCTGCGCGCTGACCGTGGAGCGCCTGATGCTGCCGCCGTCCGCCGAGGCGCAGGTCCCCGAGGGGCTGAACGAGGCGAAGCTCGCCCAGTGGGTGGCCGGTCACCCCGAGCGCCAGGAGGTCCGCATGACGGTCGCCGTCCTGCGCGGGGGCGACCGCGATTCGGCGGTGCGGCTGCGCGAGAAGGACGCCGCCACGGAGGTCCTCACCGGCTCCGCTCTGGTGCCGGGGCTGGCGGACGCGCTGGCGGCGACGTTCGAGGACTGAGGACCGCCGTCCTGGGCCCGGCGCGCGGGTTCTTCCCGCGCGCCGGGGCGTGCGGGAGGGGCGCGCTCAGCTCTTGGCGGTGCACTTCGGCAGGTCGGCGGTCTTGCCGGCGTCGATGTCCTTGAGGGCGCCGAGGGCGTCGCCGATGGTCTTCACCTTGACCAGGGTGAGCCCCGAGGGGGTGTCCTCGGCCGCGGCGGCGCAGTTTTCGGCGGGCGTCAGGAAGTACTGGGCGCCCTTGTCGCGCGCGCCGACGGTCTTCATCTCGATGCCGCCGATCGGGCCGACCTTGCCGTCGTCGTCGATCGTCCCGGTGCCGGCCACGAACTTCCCGCCGGTCAGGCTGCCCGGGGTGAGCTTGTCGTAGATGCCGAGCGCGAACATCAGCCCCGCGCTGGGGCCGCCGACGTCGGCGAGCTTGATGTCGATCGTGAACGGGAAGGTGTGGTCGGTCCCGGCGGAGATGCCGACTATGGCGCGCTTGGCCCCGGTGTCGTCGGACTCGGCCGTGGTGAGGGCGACGTCCTTGCTGACGGTCGCCGTCCTGTTCTGCTTGGCGGCGGCGGCCTGGTCCTTCGCCGGGATGATCGTGAAGACGACCTTCTGCCCCGGCTTGTGCTTGGTGACCAGCGCGGCGACGTCCGAGGGCTGCTTGACCGCGGTGCCGTCCACGGCCTTGATGACGTCGCCGGCGTGCAGCCTGCCCTCGGCCGGGGTGTCCTTGACCACGGTGGAGACGATCACCCACGACTTCACCGGGATGCCGAGTTCCTTCAGCGCCGCCACCTTGGCGCTCTCCTGGGACTGGCTGAACTCCTCGGCGTTCTCCTGGGTCGACTGCTGCTCCGTCTTGCCGTCGGGGTAGAGCGTGTCGTGCGGGACGATCTTGTCGTCGTGCGCCAGCCAGCCGTAGACCGCCTCGACCAGGTTCATCCGGTAGTCGGCGCTGGTCACGCGGACGGTCGTCATGTTGAGGTGGCCGTCGGTCGGGTACGTCTTGTGCCCGGAGATCTGCAGCACCGGTTCGCCGCCGTGCTCGCCGAGCGTGTTGACCGTCGGTCCCGGGGACATCTCCGCGTAGGGCACGGGGAGGAAGACCCCCGCGCACAGGAGCGCGATCAGCATCAGGGTGGAGGCGAGCATCGTCGCGGTGCGGCGTGGCATGACTCGACAGTACGGGACGTACCTGTCCGCGCACCGTCAGGGCCGCCGTCCGTGCGGCCGCCTCAGGTGCCGGACGTCGACTTCTCCATGGCCTCGCGGAACCGGGCGTATCCGTCCAGCTCGGGGCCGTCGCTGCGGATTCTGCGGGTGCGGTTGGCCCAGCTCCCCCACAGGCCCGCGGCTATCGCGGCCACGAGCGGAATCAGCAACCAGGCGAGCGCCGCCATGCCGACCTCCCAACGCCGATCTCGAGCGATCGCAACTGACTGATCAGCAGATTAACCATCCGCTCTGACAACGCTCATGCCCGGGGGTGGGTTACGCAACCCAGGACACCGTGTGCGGGGCCGCCCGGGTCCGGCCCGGGGCCGCTCGGGTACGGCCCCGGCTCTAGCAGGCGCCCACCCACTCCTCGGTGCCGTCGGAGAACCTCTGGTGCTTCCAGATCGGCGCCTCGTGCTTGAGGTCGTCGATCAGCTTGCGGCAGGCCGCGAAGGCCTCCCCGCGGTGCGGGCACGACACGGCGACGACGACGGCGAGGTCGCCGACCCGCAGGTCCCCCACCCGGTGCACGGCGGCCAGCGCCCGCACCGGGTGGTCGGCGGCGACCTTCTCGGCGATCCGCCGCATCTCGGCCTCGGCGCTGGGGTGGCAGGAGTACCCGAGCGCGTCGACGTCGGCGCCCCCGTCGTGGTTGCGCACGGTCCCCACGAACAGCGCGGTCCCGCCGGCGGCGTCGTCCCCGACGGCCCGGAACACCTCGTCCAGGGAGAGCGCGGTGTCCCGGACGGCGATCAGCTTGATGGGATCGTCGGCGGCGTACTCGCCGGGGTGATCGTTGCTCGGAGCCATACCCCCATCGTGCCGCACCGCCCCGACGCCCCGGAATAGCGCTTTCACCCGGCACGCGCGCGTGCGCCTTTGTGAGGTCCTACAGGAGCGGCGAGGCACGGTGAGGAGCGGCGAGCAGCGGCGAGGAGCGGCGAGGAGCGGCGAGGCGCCCGTCCCGGGCGCTCAGATCCGCCGCCGCGCCTTCCGGGCCCGCCGCACCACCGCGGCGGCGCCCAGCAGCGCGACCGTCGCCCCCGCGGCCCCCGCCGCGGTGGCGTCCTTGCGGCCCAGCCGCCGCCCGACCACGGTGTGCCGCCCGGAGACCTCCGCCAGCAGCTCCGCGAGCACCTCCTCGTTGGTCCACTTCGGCCGCCATCCCGCGTCGTGCAGCCGGCTACCGCTGACCACCCAGGGATACATCGTGTACGCCAGGTCCCCCGCAGGCGACGGCGTCAGCCCGATCCGGTGCAGCCGCGCGGCCGCGCCCAGCGCGACGGCCGACGGCAGCTCCATCCGCCGGATCCCGCTCAGCTCCTCGACCTCCTCCTGCTCCAGCCACCCGTCGCACCCCACGGCCAGCTCACCGTCGACCTTCTCCAGCACCGCGTACTCCAGCGCCCCGCACAGGTCCTCCACGTGGCAGAACTGCCACGCGGGCCGCGACCCGGCCGCCACCAGCAGCCGGGGCGACTCGAAGTACCTGGTCAGCGCGGTGTCGGTGCCACCGACGAGCACGGCGGGGCGCACCACGGTGACGTTCAGCCCGGGGTGCGCGCGCGGCGCGCGGCGCGCCAGCCGCTCGACCTCCAGCAGGTCGCCGACCCCGGTCGCCTCCGCCGTCGCCCGCAGCTCCGCGTCCTCCGACAGCGGCAGCTCGTTGTCCGGCAGCGCGCCGTAGACCATCGTGGAGGTGCACAGCACGACCCGGTGCACCCCGGCCGCCGCGGCCGCGGTCAGCACGGTCTGCGTGCCCCGGACGTTGTACGCCGTGCGGGCGGCGGCGTCGCTCTCCAGGTCGAGGTCGAGCGCCAGGTGCACGACGACGTCGGCGCCGCGCAGCTTGTCGGCGATGGCCGGATCGCGCACGTCGAGGATGTGCCAGCGCGCCGCCTCGCACTCCCCGCGCCGCTCGTCGATGGCGACGACCCGCCGGATCTCGTCGGAGGCGGCCAGCCGCTCGGTGAGCAGGGCGCCGACGCCGCTCGCGGCTCCGGTGACCGCGACGACGGGTCCGCGCACGGCGGGAGTGCTCTCGTGGTTTCGCGCTGCGCGAACCTGTGGATCTGGGGAACTCACCGGGCGTCTCCAGCGGTTGTCTTCCATACGGGCGCGAATGACGCGTACGTACCAGGTGGCATCCATCCTGCCGCAGGCGCCGTGTCGGCGGAGCACCGAGGCCCGAACCGCCCGCGGTGTCTACGCTGGGTGGTGATGTCGGGCAGCCGCGCCGCCGGAAGAACCGGTGGCCTTACCAGCCGAGGAACCCCGTGAGTGACACCCCATTCGGATTCGGCCTTCCGCCGGAGGAGCCGGACGACGGCGACGAGGGCAAGAAGAAGGACCAGCAGAGCGGTGGTGGGCAGGGACCGGCCAACCCGTTCGGTTTCGGGCCCGGGGCCGGAGGCCTTGGCGGGCCCGGCGCCGACAATCCGCTCGCTGCCATGTTCGGCTCGCTGAACCCCACCGACCTGGGCGCCGCGTTCCAGCAGCTGGGCCAGATGCTCTCCTACGAGGGCGGCCCGGTGAACTGGGACATGGCCAAGCAGATCGCCCGCCAGACGGTCGCCCAGGGCACGTCGGACGGCACCAAGGACGCGAGCGTCGGCCCCGCCGAGCGCGCCGCCGTCCAGGAGGCCGTGCGCCTGGCCGACCTGTGGCTGGACGACGTGACGTCCCTGCCCTCCGGCGCGGCCTCCGCCGTCGCCTGGTCCCGCGCGGAGTGGGTCGAGGCGACCCTGCCGGCCTGGCAGGAGCTGGTCGACCCGGTCGCCGAGCGCGTGGGCACCGCCATGGGCGACGTGCTGCCCGAGGAGATGCAGGCCATGGCCGGCCCGCTGATCGGCATGATGCGTTCCATGGGCGGCGCCATGTTCGGCACGCAGATCGGCCAGGCCGTCGGCGTGCTGGCCGGCGAGGTCGTCGGCTCGACCGACATCGGCCTGCCGCTGGGCCAGGCCGGCAAGGCCGCCCTGCTGCCGGTGAACATCGAGAAGTTCGGCAAGGACCTGGGCGTCGCCCAGGACGAGGTGCGGCTCTACCTCGCCCTGCGCGAGGCCGCCCACCAGCGCCTGTTCACGCACGTGCCGTGGCTGCGCTCGCACCTGTTCGGCGCGGTCGACGGCTACGCGCGCGGGATCAAGGTCGACACCGCCAAGCTGGAGGACGTGGTCGGCCAGTTCGACCCGCAGAACCCGGAGCAGTTGCAGGACGCTCTCCAGCAGGGCATGTTCCAGCCGGAGGACACGCCGGAGCAGAAGGCCGCCCTGGCGCGTCTGGAGACCGCTCTGGCGCTCGTGGAGGGCTGGGTGGACGCGGTGGTCCACGCGGCCGCGAAGCCGCGTCTGACGTCCGCCGACGCGCTGCGCGAGACCCTGCGGCGCCGCCGGGCCTCGGGCGGTCCGGCCGAGCAGACGTTCGCCACGCTGATCGGTCTCGAACTGCGCCCGCGCCGGCTGCGGGACGCCTCGCGGCTGTGGGCGTCGCTCACCGACGCGCGCGGGGTGGACGGCCGGGACGGCCTGTGGGCCCACCCGGACATGCTCCCGACCGCCGCCGACCTGGACGACCCAGACGGCTTCGTGCACCGCGAGCAGCTGGACTTCTCCGAGCTGGACAAGATGCTCGGCGAGGCGGCGAGCGGCAACGCCCCCCAGCCCGACCTGCGCAAGAAGGACGCGGCCGAGGACGACAAGGGCCGCCGGGACGACAAGGGCCCGGACGGCGAGGACGGCGACGGCCGGGACGGCCGGGGCGAGGGCGACGGCGCCGAGTGAGCCTCCACGACGACGCGGTCCTCGTCCTCAAGGGGTACGAGGACCAGCCGGAGCTGCGCCAGGTCTACCTGGACCATCTGGCGGCCCACCCGGACGGCCTGTGGAAGGCGTGCACGGCCGGTCACATCACCGCGAGCGCCCTGGTCGTCGACCCCGAGCGCGGCCGGGTGCTGCTGACCCTGCACAAGAAGATGCGGATGTGGCTCCAGATGGGCGGCCACTGCGAGCTGGACGACACGACTCTCACGGCCGCCGCCCTGCGCGAGGCGACGGAGGAGTCGGGCATCGAGGGGCTGACCTTGGCGCCCGGCGGCCCGGTCCGTCTGGACCGCCATCCGACGCCGTGCGCCTGGCACCTGGACGTCCAGTACGCGGCGATCGCCCCGCCCGGCGCGGTGGAGTCCATCAGCGACGAGTCCCTCGACCTGCGCTGGTTCGACTACGACGCGGTCGCGGAGGTGGCCGACGAGTCGGTCGTCCGCCTGCTGGCGGCGACCCGCGCCAGGCTCTGACCCGGGCACACGGGTAAGGGGCGACCGCCATGACGGTCGCCCCTTACCTCTGCTCGTCTCTAGCTCGTCTCTGCTCGTCTCTGCTCGTCTCTGCTCGTCTCTGTGCAGCTCTGCCGCGTCGTGCGCGGCGGGCCCGGCTCAGCTCCAGGCGTTGCCCTGGTTCTGCCCCCGCGCTCCCTGCTGGCCCATGCCGAACTGCGCGGCGACGCCCTGCCCGATCACCGCGTTCTGCGGCGGCAGCAGCTCGCTGGGCTGGACGAGGGCGTAGCCGCTGCCCATGAAGCTCAGCTCCCAGCCCTCACCGGTGCTGCCGCGCCGCCGCCACACCCCCGAGGAGTGCGTCTGCGCCTGCATCTGCACCCGCAGGCCGGTGGACCAGGCGACGATGGCGTCGGCGTCGCAGTTGACGTACTTGTCGGGCGTCACCTGCATCAGCAGCGGCGCGCCGGAGGTCATCAGGGCGACCTTGCCGCGGCCGGTGATGTTCAGCTGGTACTTCCCGGAGCCGGAGATGCCGTAGACGCTGTCGACGGCGATGACCTCGTGGTGCAGCGAGGAGTCCATCGCCAGCACATAGCTGCTGTCCACCGTCAGGCCGTCCTGCTCGACGTCCATCACATGGACGTACTGGGCGAGGTTGGCCAGGTAGACGGTGCCCTGCCCGTGGCAGCGCATCAGGTCCAGGCCCTCGCCGGTGCGCGCCCGCGCGTAGGCCTGGCCGGTGTTCTGGTACTCGGCGTCGAACTCGACGAGTCCCTGGTAGGCGACCATCGTGCCCTTGCGGGCGAGGACGTCGTCGTGGCCCTCCAGGACGACGCGCAGCATCTGCTTGTTCTGGAGGCTCCAGCGCTCCTGGGTCTGGGCGTCGTTGAAGGCGAAAAGCGGGCTCTGCATGATTCCTGTTCCCCCTCAGCCCCGGACCCGGAGGCGGTCGGTGCTGTCCTCGCTGGGCTGTACGACGACGATGCCCGTGCCGGAGAAGGCCATCTGGTAGGCCTCGCCGCTGCCCCGGCCGATCAGGGACTGCGCCTTGAAGCTGCGCTTGCCCTTGACCTTCAGGTTCGGCGACCAGGCGACGAGGGCGTCCGGGTCGACGTAGGTCTCGTTCTCGCCGCCGCCGCAGTCGACGACGATCGGCGTGCCCCGGGAGGTGAGCGCGACCCAGCCCTGCCCGGAGATCTTCGTGTTCCACAGGCCCTGGCCCGCGAACTTCGCCAGTCCCTTGACCCGCTCGACGCCCCACTGGAGGCTCGCGTCGAAGGCCAGCAGGTTGGTGGCGTTCACCGAGATGGCGTCGCCGCCGAGGTTGATCACGACGACGTCGGCGCCGTAGTCGGCGAGGTAGAGCAGGCCGTCGCCGGTGCACTTCATCAGCGGGGCGCCCTCGCCGGTGATCCAGTCGCGGGCGATCTGGCGTACGGCCGGCGGGTTGGGCTCGTACTGGATGAAGCCTTCGTAGGCGACCATCGACCCCACGCGCGCGAAGAGGTCGTTGCCGGTCTGCAGGGCGACCTTCAGCATGTGGCTGCCGTGGTTCTCCATGCGGGCCGTGACGGGTGCGGGGGCGTAGCCCGCGAGCGGCTGGTTCATGACGGGCTCCCTCTAGACCTCGTACGGCTGGACGACGACGAAGTTGCCGGGCGCGGCCCGGAACTGCAGGTTGACGCCCTCTCCGGTGTGGCCGGGGTAGGCGTTGCGGCGCATCCGCACCTGGCTGGAGACGATCACCTGGGCGGCGGCGGACCAGGCGACGACGGCGTTGGAGTCGACGAACGTCGTCGGGGTCACCGGCAGCACGACGGGCGTGCCGTGCGTCTTGACGACGATGGTGCCGGTGCCCTGGAACTGCATCGTGAACAGCGCGCCGCCGGGGATGCCGTGCCCCTCGATGCGGCGGACCTCGTACTGGAGGCTCTCGTCGAAGGCGAGGACGTTCTCGGCGGAGACGCAGATCGCGTCGCCCTGGAGCTCGACCGGGTGCAGATGGGTGGACTCCTCGGCGAAGAACACCTGGCCCTGGCCCGTGCAGCGCATCAGCTGCATCTCCTGGCCGGTGGCGTTGCCGACGACGCGGCCGGCGAAGCCCGCGCCCTTGTAGCTGAAGTCGACCTTGCCCTGGTAGAGCACCATGCTGCCCTGCCGGGCCAGCACGGGCTGACCGCCGACGCCGAGGTCGGCGCGGATCAGCTTGCCGTTCTGCGGGGTCCAGCGCTGCCCGGTCGGCGTCTCCTTGTACTTCTGGAGCGCGGCGGCCACGCCGGCGCCCTGGGGAGCGGCGGCCTGCGGGACGCCGTAGGGCGCGCCCTGGCCAGGGACCTGGCCGGAGGGAGGCTGGCCGTAGCCGGGCGGCGTGGTGGGCTGGCCGTAGCCGGGCGGCGCGGTGGGCCGGCCGTAGCCGGGCGGAGGCGTCGGCCGGCCGTAGCCGGGCGGCGGGGGCGCGCTGGGGGCGGGGGGCTGGTGGCCGTAGGGCGGCGGCTGCTGGCCGGGGTGCCCGTAGGGCGCGGGGGCCGGCGCGGGGGGCGGGACGGTGCCGCCGGGGGGCGGGGACAGGGGCGCGACGATGGTCGGCGCGGCGTGCACGGAGGGCGTCGGCGTGTGCGGCGGGGTGGCCGCCGGGGGCGGCGTGTAGCCCTGGGGTGCGGGCGGCGGCGCGTAGCCCTGCGCGGCGGGCTGCGGCGCGGGCGGGGTGGACGCCGGTGGGGCGGAGGGCACGCCGAAGGCGGGCGGGGCGAAGCCCGGGGCGCCGCCGCTCTGCGGCTGCTGCGGGGCCTGCGCCGGGGCGGACTCCTCCTCCAGCACCTCGCCGCCGAAGTTCTTCAGCAGCGCGTCGAGGCCGCCGTCGAACCCCTGTCCGACCGCGGCGAACCGCCACACGTCCTTCAGGTAGATGTCGCCCAGCATCACGGCGCGCTCGGTGGAGAACTCCGAGCCGTCGAACGCGTACCGGGCCACTTCCTCGCCGCCCGCCACGATGCGCAGATACCCGGGGGCGATCTGCGACATCTGGCCGGCGCCGTCGATCGTCGCCGTGAACGCCAGCTTGTGGATCCGCGGCGGGATCCGGTCGAGCGTGACCCTGAAGGACTCCGTGTCGCCGGCCTGGGCGCCCAGAAGCTGAATGGCCTCCTCGGGGGACTTCGGCTGGTTGAAGAAGACGAAGTACCGGTCGTCCGAGAGCCGTTCGTCGGCGTCGAGGCCGAAGCAGCTGATGTCGAAGGTCAGTCCCGGGGCCGAGATCTGCACGCCGACGTACAGATCCGTGCCCGCGGTCAGGTCGCTGATCCTGGCCTTGTGGCCGCGTTGGAATTCCCTGGGCATGCCTGAGGACCGTCCCCCATCCCGAGTGCGAGTGCGTTGCGCCAGGCTAACGGCAAACCCGCACGCCGGGCCGAGTCGGTACAGACCCGGTACACAATCCCCGCCCGGGCGAGCCGGGCAGCCGGCGTCAGCGGGCCGGGGCGGGCGGTCGGTCCTCGTCCGGGTCCGGCAGGTGCGGCAGACGGCTCGCGGCCGCCACCCCTTCCAGGTAGCCGCGGGCCCGCTCGGTGCGCGGATACGCCTCCAGCAGCCGCCAGAAGCGGGGGCCGTGGCCGGGGACGAGCAGATGGGCCAGCTCGTGCAGGAGGACGTAGTCGACGACGTACTCCGGCATGCCCTTGAGACGGTGCGAGAGCCGGATGCTGCCCTCCGCCGGGGTGCACGAGCCCCAGCGGGTGTTCTGGTTGGTGACCCAGCGCACCGAGGCCGGCCGGGCGCGGCCGTCGAAGTACTGGGCCGACAGCCGCTCGGCGCGCGCGGCCAGCTCGCCGTCGCCGAGGGTGCGCCGGCTCTCCTGGGCGGCCAGCTTGTCGAGCATGACGCCCACCCAGCGCCGCTCCTCCGCCTCGGACATCCGGGCGGGGATCAGCACGATCGTCCGATCGCCCTCGCGGTACGCGGAGACCGTCCGGCGGCGGCGGTCGCTCCTGCGCACCTCGATCGCGCTCGCCGCCGCGCCGCTCGGCGGCGGACTCGTCTTGCTGCGCTGGGGGGCCTTGGCGCGGTGCAGTGGGTCGGCGGACACGCCCCGACCGTACCGGGTGCGGGCCGGAGAAGTCCCGGGTCGGGGACGGTTCCGTGCCGATCGCCCACCGACCGTCTGATTCGTACGACGAATACCCCCTGCCTGTGGACAACTTTCCGCACGGATTTCCCGGACCGGGCATGCTGGCTCCCGTCGGCGGAACAATGACCGGTTCTCCGGCGTACGCGGTCTTTCGGGCGTTTTCTGCTTTCGCTTTCGGCTTTCGGCTTGTTCCTTCTCACTTCGGGTTACGGGGGCTCACATGCATCCGGTGGTGAAGCCCGCGCTACGGCGCGGCTGGCGGGACCTGAACACCGTGCAGTTCGGGATGACCCCGGCGCACGCGCTCACGCTCGGCCCGCTCGACCCGGCCACGGGCGGCCTCCTCGAACTGCTCAACGGCGCCCGCGGCCTGCCGCTGCTGCGGGAGGAGGGGCGGCGGACGGGCCTGCCGGACGGGCAGGTGGACCGGCTGGTGCGGCGGCTGGCCGACGCCGGTTTGCTCGACGACGCCCGCGGCGGCGGGCCCGCGGCCGGGGCGCTGCGGCAGGACAAGGAGGTCATGGACCGGCTGCGGCCCGACCTCGCCGCGCTCTCCCTGGTGGCGCGCGGGCCGGGAGAGGCCGTCGACCGGCTGGCCGCCCGGCGCGGTCTGCGCGTGCGGGTGCGCGGGGCCGGCCGGGTCGGGGCGGTGCTGGCCGCCCTGCTGTCCGGCGCGGGGGTCGGCGAGGTCGACGTGCTCGACGGCGGCCGCGTCGAACCGTGGGACGTCGCCCCGGGCGGGCTGCCCGCCGAGGCCGTCGGCGAACGCCGCTCCGAGGCGGCGCGCCGCGCCGTGCGCCGCGCGGCCCCGGACCGCACGGCGCGCCGCGGACACCGCACCGGCTCCGCGGGGGACGAGCCCGGCCACGGCCTGGTGATCATCGCCCCGCGCGACGACCTGGACGTGCACGCGCCCGACCCGGCCACGGCGGCCTCCCTGATCGCCTCGGGCACCCCGCACCTGTACGCCGGGGTGGTGGAGGCCACCGGCGTGGTGGGCCCGCTCGTCCTGCCCGGCCAGACGAGCTGCGCCGAGTGCCTGCACCGGGACCGCGCGGAGCGGGACGGGACCTGGCCGCGACTGGTCGCCCAGTGGCGCTCGGGCAGAGCCCGCCCGGTGCGGCCCTGCGACCTGGCGCTGGCCACGACCGTCGCCGGGCTCGCGGCGGCGCACGCGCTGGCCTTCCTGGACGGGGAGACCCCTTCCAGCGCGGGCGTCCGCTGGGAGGTGTCCGCGCCCGGACTGAACTGGCACGGGCGGCCGGTGTGGCCGCATCCGGACTGTCCCTGCGGCGCGGCGCACGGGACCGTGGCGGAAGACACCTCAAAAGAGGGCGAGCCACGCGCGACAATGGCTGGGCAACGGCCGTCACCGACGCCCTGCCGTCAGGCAGCTCGGGCGGCACGGCCGGCTGGGACTTGGAGGGCGCATGTCTGATCTTCCCCGCAAGGCGGTCACCCGGACCGCCAAGCTCGCCGCGCTCCCGCTCGGCTTCGCCGGGAGAGCGACCTGGGGACTCGGCAAGAGGATCGTGGGCGAGTCCGCGGAGATCGTCGGCCGCGAGTTGCAGCAGCGCACCGCCGACCAGCTCTTCAAGGTCCTCGGCGAGCTGAAGGGCGGGGCCATGAAGTTCGGGCAGGCCCTGTCCGTCTTCGAGTCGGCGCTGCCCGAGGAGGTCGCCGGGCCCTACCGGGCGGCGCTGACCAAGCTCCAGGAGGCCGCGCCGCCGATGCCGACGCGCACCGTGCACGCCGTGCTGGCGGAGCGGCTCGGCGAGGACTGGCGCGACCTGTTCGTGGAGTTCGAGGACAAGCCGTCCGCGGCCGCCTCGATCGGACAGGTGCACCGGGCGGTGTGGCACGACGGCCGCGAGGTGGCGGTGAAGGTGCAGTACCCCGGCGCCGGCGACGCCCTGCTGTCGGATCTGAGCCAGCTGAGCCGGTTCGCCCGCCTTCTGGGCCCGCTGATCCCCGGCATGGACATCAAGCCCCTGATCACCGAGCTGCGGGACCGCGTCTCCGAGGAACTGGACTACGGCCTGGAGGCGGGGGCGCAGCAGGCGCACGCGGCGGAGTTCGCCGACGACCCGGACGTCGTCGTCCCCGCGGTGGTGCACCAGCGCGAGCAGGTCCTGGTCACCGAGTGGATCGACGGCGTGCCGCTGTCGGAGGTGATCGCGGACGGCACCCGGGAGCAGCGCGACCGGGCCGGCCAGCTGCTGGCCCGGTTCCTCTTCTCCGGTCCGGCCCGCACCGGCCTGCTGCACGCCGACCCGCACCCGGGGAACTTCCGGCTGCTGCCCGGCGGCCCGGACGGCGCGGCGGACTGGCGGCTGGGCGTGCTGGACTTCGGCACCGTGGACCGGCTGCCGGGCGGGCTGCCGGCGCCGATCGGCCAGTCCCTGCGGATGACGCTGGACGGCGAGGCCGACGCGGTCTACGACATGCTGTGCGCGGAGGGCTTCGTCAAGGAGTCGATCGAACTGGACCCGGAGGCGGTCCTCGACTACCTGCTGCCGATCATCGAGCCGGCGCGGGTGACGGAGTTCACGTTCACCCGTGGCTGGATGCGTGGTCAGGCGGCCCGTATCGCCGATCCCCGCTCCCCCGCCTACCAGTTGGGCAAGCGGCTGAACCTGCCGCCGTCCTATCTGCTGATCCACCGGGTGACGCTGAGCACCATCGGGGTGCTGTGCCAGCTGGGGGCCACCGTGCGGCTGCGGGAGGAGCTGGAGGAGTGGCTGCCCGGCTTCGTCGCCGAGCCGGAGGAGGACCGCCCCGAGGAGGACCGGGAGACCGCCGCCGAGGCATGACCCGACGGCCCACCTCGACGGGCCCCGGCGGGCCGGCATGCCCCGGCGGGGCTCCAGCTGGCTGGCTGGCTGGCCCCGGTGGGGCGGACGCGCGGCGGGGGCCGGTCCGTTCGGTCGGGCCGGCCCCCTCGACGGGTCGCCTCTGCGGGCGGTGCTCACCTCGCGGTGAGCGGGTGGATCAGTGCATGACCGCCATCGCGAGCGCGCGGCGGGCGCGCCGCGAGGCGCGCTCGGCGCGGCGCTGCATCCGGCGGGCGGTCACCACGCGCAAGGCGTGGCGCTCCGCGTCCACCTCCCGCAGTCGCTCGTGCATATGCGCACGTGCCATGGCTTCGGGGATGAGTTGCATCTCTCGGGTCCTGTTCTGGCGCGAGTCGTTCGCGCCGGTGGTGGTGACGTCTTCGGTCGCGGAGCCTGCGGGCTCGCTGGTGGACGGCTTCATCGGGGCCTGCTTCTGGGGGTCTCGCGTGAGGGGACGGTCGATGGTTCCTGGGGTGTTCATGCTGTGACCGGGTTCTTGCGCGGGCGGCCGCGGGGCCGCTTCCGGGCGACGACGACACCCTGGACGAACAGCTCGCCGCCCCAGACGCCCCACGGCTCGCGCCGCTCCTTGGCGCCGGCGAGGCAGGCCTCCATCAGCGGGCAGGTGCGGCACAGGGACTTGGCGTACTCCACGTCCGCCGGCGACTCGGCGAAGAAGACCTCCGGGTCGTAGGAGCGGCAGGGGACGGGCACGCCGAGGTTCTCGATGGCGTCGTCGAGCGCGGTGAGCGCGGTGAGGGGGATCAAGGTCGGGTCCTCCGTGAGACCGGGCTTGGGGATCGTGTCGGAAGGCGGTACGGACGGGGCGTGCGCTTCGAGTTGCACGGTTCGTCTTCCTCGTCTGGTCGTTCCGGCCGGTGGGCCGGGTGGCGGCTGGGTACCGGGTCTTTTCTTGTCCCGAGGCCCCTTCGCTCCGTCGTCCCCGTTCGGGGAAAACAGAAGGGCCGCGGATCCCGGATGGGGTTCCGCGGCCCTGAAGGCGCCGGCCTGATCGACGATCAGGCTGGATCACTCCAGGGTTCTGGCCCACGGAAGGCCCACATCAGGTGGTGCTGCGTCGTCTGCTTCCGGTCGCCGGCACCGGCCGCCGTAAAGGCATAGGCATGCGCCCGTGCCGCTACCGCTTCCAGTGCCTTGGTCGGTCGCTCATTGCCCTCGCGGACGGGAAGACCCGTCAGCGGCAGGGAGGACTCCGGACGCGCGGCGGAAATGCCGGACAGACCGGTGCCCTGGTCCGAGACGCCGAGCATGCACAGGGAGACGACCGAGCGATCGGTCAGTTTGGCGGTGCTGACGAAGCTGCTGATGCTGATCACTGGAATCGCCTCCTCTCGGCGTCTAGGGGGACCGGGTGACACCGGTCCGCATGGATATGCAAGTAGAGCACGAAAACGGGGCCTCAGGAAGGCCGCTGTCCCCGTGACCAAGAACCTATGGGGATTGCCGGGGCATGCGCAAACTATTTTTCCGACGAGTTGGCATCAGTCCCCGCTCTCCTCGTCCCCGGGCTCCTGGCCTGCGCAGATGGCGAGCACATCGGCTCCGTGACGGCGCAGCTTGCGCAGGCCGACACCGGGGATGCGGGCCAGCTCGCGCTCGTCGTCGGGAGCGGCCTCGGCGATGGCCATCAGCGTCCTGTCGGTGAAGACGCAGAAGGCCGGCAGCCCGCCGCGCCGCGCCTGCCCCTCGCGCCACTCGCGCAGCCGCTCGTACAGGCCCTCGTCCATGTCGGAGGGGCAGTCGTCGCAGCGCATCAGCTTCATCTCGCCGGCGTCGGTGAGCGTGCGGCCGCACACCCGGCAGCGGGCCGGGACGCGCTGCACGCGCCGCCGCACGTCCGGCTGGGCGCTCGTCCGCCCGGCGGACGCGCCGAACCCGCGCTCGACGCCTCCGGCCGCCGCCGGGGCCGCCCGGCCGGTCCGGCCCGCCGAGCCGGGGCGCAGTCCGTCGAGGAACCGGCTGGGGCGGCGGTTCGGGCGGCCGCCGGGAGAGCGCGCCAGCGACCAGGACACGTACAGGCGCTCGCGGGCGCGGGTTACGCCGACGTAGAGCAGGCGGCGCTCCTCCTCGATCTGCTCGTCGGTGCGGGCGTAGGCGATCGGCATCATGCCCTCGGCGACGCCGACCAGGAAGACGGCGTCCCACTCCAGGCCCTTGGCCGAGTGCAGCGAGGCGAGGGTGACGCCCTGGACGGTGGGCGCGTGCTGGGAGTTCGCCCGCTCGTCCAGCTCGGCGACCAGGTCGGCCAGGGTGGCGCCGGGCCGGGCGGCGGCGAAGTCCTGGGCGAGGTTGACCAGGGCGGCCAGCGACTCCCAGCGCTCCCGGACGGCGCCGGAGCCGGCCGGCGGCCGCGGTGTCCAGCCCTCGCCGGAGAGCACGGCGCGCACCTGCGAGGGCAGGTCGACGGCGTCGTCCAGGAGGTGGTCGTTGCCGCCGAAGCGGGCCGCGCCGCGCAGGGCGACGCCCGCCTTGCGCACCTCGGGCCGGTCGAAGAAGCGCTCGGCGCCGCGCAGCTGGTAGGGGACGCCGGCGTCGGCGAGGGCCTGTTCGTAGGTCTCGGACTGGGCGTTCGTGCGGAACAGGATCGCGATCCCGCTCGCCGGGACGCCCGCGGCGAGCAGGTCCCGGATGCGGCGGGCGGCGCTCTCGGCCTCGGCGGGCTCGTCGGGGTGCTCGGTGTACTCGGGTTCGGGGCCGGCGGGCCGCTGGGAGATCAGTTCCAGCCGGTGGTCGGCGGCGCGGCCGCGGGCCTGGGCGAGCAGTCCGTTGGCGAGGTGGACGACCTGCGGGGTGGAGCGGTAGTCGCGCACCAGCTTGACGACGGTGGCGCCGGGGTGGCGGGCCCGGAAGTCGAGGAGGTGGTCGGGGGTTGCTCCCGTGAACGAGTAGATCGTCTGGCTGGCGTCGCCCACGACGCACAGGTCCTCCCGGTCCCCCAGCCACAGCTCCAGCAGCCGCTGCTGGAGCGGGCTGACGTCCTGGTACTCGTCCACCACGAAGTGCTGGTACTGGGAGCGGACCTGTTCGGCGATGTCGCGCCGGTCCTGGAGGACGGCGACGGTCAGCAGCAGGACGTCCTCGAAGTCGATGACCGAGCGGTCCCGCTTGAGGTCCTCGTAGACGGAGTAGAGCTGCGCGATCTCGGCCGCGTCGCGCGGTGTCGAGCGGCCGGCCTTCGCGGCTGCGAGGGTGTAGTCGGCCGGGACGGTCTGGGTGACCTTGGCCCATTCGATCTCCGCGGTGACGTCCCGCAGCTCGCCCCGCTCCAGCCGGACGCGGCAGGCGGCGGCCGCGTCCGCGACGAGCTGGATCTTGCGGTCGACGAGACGGGGCATGCCGCCGCCGATCGCTTTCGGCCAGAAGTACTGGAGCTGGCGCAGGGCCGCGGAGTGGAAGGTGCGGGCCTGCACGCCGTGCGCGCCGAGCTGGCGCAGCCGGCCGCGCATCTCGCCGGCGGCGCGGTTGGTGAAGGTGACGGCGAGCACGCTGGCCGGCTGGAGGATCCCGGCCCGCACCCCGTAGGCGATGCGGTGGGTGATGGCGCGGGTCTTGCCGGTGCCGGCGCCCGCCAGCACGCACACCGGACCGTGCAGCGCGGTGGCCACCTCGCGCTGCTCCGGGTCGAGCCCGTCCAGCACGGCGTCGGCGGAGTCCGGTACCCGCGGGAAGAGGGTGGAGTGCGTTGCTGCTGTCACACAGCCATGCTGCCAGGTCCCACGAGACGGCCGAGGCGGTTGTCCACAGGCGCGGCCTTGCGGTCGTACTAATGCGACGGGCGTCACGCCTCCGCCTCGCGGTACCCCCCGTGGGAATGACGGAGCGGCGCCGTGCGTTCCCTCACTGCGACCAACGACCCCGACCCGCCGAAGGAGCGCGAGAGACATGCCGGGCACCGTGACGATGTACAGCACCACGTGGTGCGGCTACTGCCGCCGGCTCAAGAGCCAGATGGACCGCGAAGGCATCGCCTACACCGAGATCAACATCGAGCAGGACCCGGACTCCGCGGCCTTCGTCGAGAAGGCCAACGGCGGCAACCAGACGGTTCCGACCGTGCTCTTCGAGGACGGTTCGACGCTGACGAACCCCTCGCTGGCGCAGGTCAAGCAGAAGATCGGCGTCTGAGGGCGATCGCCCGCCGCTCGGTTCCCGGGCGGCTCGCGGCCCCGCGCCGGCCTCACGAGAAGGCGGCCCCCGACGATGTCGGAGGCCGCCTTCTCGTTGCTCGCGCGCTCGCGTGCGCTCAGACGAAGCCCCGGGTCGGCAGCGGCTTGCCGTACCACAGCTCGATCAGCCGGGCCGCGATGGAGATGCCGTAGGGCGGCAGGACCTCGCCGGACTCGAAGGCCGCCCGCAGCTCCTCGCGGGAGAACCAGCGGGCCTCGTGGATCTCGTCCCCGTCGACGTCGATCTCCGTCGAGGTGGCGTGCGCCATGAAGCCCAGCATCAGGCTGGAGGGGAACGGCCAGGGCTGGCTGGCCACGTACTCCACCCGGCCGACGGCGATGCCGACCTCCTCCTGCACCTCGCGGCGCACCGACGCCTCGATGGACTCGCCGGGCTCGACGAAGCCGGCCAGCGTGGAGAAGCGGCCCTCGGGCCAGTGCACCTGGCGGCCGAGGAGGATGCGGTCCTCGTCGTCGGTGACGGCCATGATCACCGCGGGGTCGGTGCGCGGGTAGTGCTCGGCGCCGCAGGCCGCGCAGCGGCGGATGTGACCGGCGGCGGCGATCATGGTGCGCTCGCCGCAGCGGGAGCAGAAGCGGTGCAGGCGCTGCCAGTTCTCCAGGGCCACCGCGTGCACCATCAGGCCGGCGTCGCGCGGCGACAGCAGCAGACCCGCCTCGCGCAGGCCGGCCGCGCGGGCGGACTGGTCCATGCGGCCGGGCAGCGAGTCCTTCTGGAGCGCGAAGTAGCTGACGCCGTCCTCGTCCGTGCCCAGGAAGTAGCGGTGCGCCTCGGTGAGCGGGGCCTCGAAGGAGGGCGTCATGACGAGCTCGGTGCGGCCGTCGGGCGTCTCGTCGATGAGCACCTGGCCGCCGGAGACCACGAAACAGCGGGTCGAGGGGTGGCTCCAGGCCGCGGCGAGCCAGGCCTCGTCCAGCCGGTGGTGGGCGGCCCGGTCGACGCCGCTGGGCGCGGTGAGCGAGATGGGGCGGTCGGTGGTGTGGTCGGTCCAGGTGGTCACGGGTGCTTCCAACTCCCCCAGTACGGCAACGGTGGTGTTCGGCGGCGGTTCGGCGGGACGTAGGGCGGGAGGCGATCGGTCCGGCGGCGCCCGGCGGGGGCGCGGCGGCCTTTTCAGTGTGCTCCGCACGGGCGATGTGCTCCGCATGGGCGGGGTGCCCGTGCGGGACGGGGCCCCGGGCGGCGGCCGTCCCTCAGGACGCCTCGCGCCAGTGCTCGGCGAGGTCGCCCCACAGGTACGCGCTGGTCTCGACGCCCTTGAACAGCAGGTCGAGCTCGACCTTCTCGTTCGGGGCGTGCCAGCCGTCGGAGGGGACGGAGATGCCCAGGAAGAGGACGGGTGCGCCCAGGACCTCCTGGAGGTCGGCGGCCGGGCCCGAGCCGCCCTCGCGGGTGAAGAGGACCGGTGTGCCGAAGGCGCGGCCCATGGCGCGGGCGACGGACCGCAGGGCCGGGTGGTCCAGCGGGGTCAGGCACGGGCGGGTGGCGGCGGCGAACACCGTCTCGTGCCGGATGCCGTCGGGCACCTGCTCGTCCACCCAGGCGCGGACGGCCTTCTCGATGTGGTCGGGGTCCTGGCCCGCGACCAGCCGGAAGGACAGCTTGACCATCGCCGAGGCCGGGATGATCGTCTTGCTGCCGGGGCCCTGGTAGCCGCCGCCGATGCCGTTGACCTCGGCGGTGGGACGGGCCCAGACGCGTTCCAGGGTGGTGTGCCCGGCCTCGCCGTGGGCGGCGTACGACTTGGCGGTGCGCAGCCAGCGGGCCTCGTCGAAGGGCAGCTCGGCGAAGAGCTCGCGCTCGCGGTCGGTCAGCTCCACCACGCCGTCGTAGAAGCCGGGGACGGCCACGCGCGCGTGCTCGTCGTGCAGGGCGGCGACCAGGCGGGCGGCGGCGGTGGCCGGGTTGGGCACGGCGCCGCCGAACGAACCGGAGTGGATGTCCTGGTCGGGGCCGTACAGCCGGATCTCGCACTCGGCGAGGCCGCGCATCCCGGTGCATACCGTCGGGGTGTCCTCGGACCACATGCCGGTGTCCGAGACGACCACCGCGTCGGCGGCGAGCCGGTCGGCGCGGCTCTCCACCAGCGCCCGGAAGTGCGGGGAGCCGGACTCCTCCTCGCCCTCGATCAGCAGCTTGAGGTGGACGGCCGGGGCGGTGCGGCCGGTGGCGGCGAGATGGGCGCGGACGCCGAGTGTGTGGAAGAACACCTGGCCCTTGTCGTCCGCCGCGCCGCGCGCGTAGAGGCGGCCGTCGCGCACCTCGGGTGCGAAGGGCTCGCTGTCCCAGCCGTCCTCGCGGGCGGCCGGCTGCACGTCGTGGTGGCCGTAGACGAGGACGGTCGGGGCGTGCGGGTCCTCGGCCGGCCAGTGCGCGAAGACGGCCGGGGCGCCGGGCGTCGGCCAGACCTCGACGGTCGGGAAGCCGGTCTCCAGGAGCTTGGCGGCGAGCCAGTCGGCGCTGCGCTGTACGTCGGGCGCGTGGTCGGGCTGGGCCGACACGGAGGGGATGCGGAGCCACTCGGCGAGGTCGTCGAGGAAGGCGCTGCAGTGCTGCTCGATGTACGTGCGGACGGCGCTGTCCGGGGTCTGGCTCATGCTCCCGAGCCTAGCGGCACTCGGTGCCATCCGGTTCGGGCGGTTCGTCACACCGCCTCGCCGTCCGGCTCCGCCAGCAGCAGCCGTTCCAGCGCGGCCCGGCCCGGCAGGCTGCGCGGACGCACCACCTCGCCGGTGCGCACGTACACGAACGCGGCCGTGACGCGCTCCAGCGGTACGCCGTGCTGCTCGGCCCAGGCCAGCCGGTACACGGCGAGCTGGAGCGGGTCGGCGGTGCGCGAGCGGCTCGTCTTCCAGTCGACGATCTCGTACGTCGCGTTCTCGCCGTCGCCCTCCCGGTAGACGGCGTCGATCCGGCCCCGTACGACCCGGCCGGCGACGGCGAGCTGGAACGGGGTCTCGACGCGCAGGGGGGTGCGGTGCGCGTACTCGGTGCGTTCGAACGCCTCCTTGAGGGCTTCCAGGTCGCGTTCGTCGGCGATCTCGGCGTCGGCGCCGGGCAGCTCCTCCGGTTCCAGCATGGGCAGGGTGAGCGCCTCGAAGCGGGTCTCGACCCAGGCGTGGAAGCGGGTGCCGCGCCGGGCGGCGGGCTGCGGGGGGCTCGGCATGGGGCGCGCCAGCTCCCGCGCGAAGCCCTCCGGGTCGGCGGCCAGGCGCAGCAGTTGCGTCGCGGTCAGCGTGGTCGGCAGGGGCACGTCGGTGACGCTCTGCCGGGCGCGCCGCAGTTCCCCGGCGAGCGCGTCCAGGTCGCGGTCCCAGGAGGCCATGACGCGGGCCTCCTCCGGGGTGAGGGGGGCGTCCGGGCGGTCGTCCTCCGGGGCGGGGGCGGTCCCTGCGGTGTCGGGCTCGGGGGCGGTCTCCAGGGCGTCAGGGTCGGGGGCCATCTCTGCGGGCTCGGGGTGGGGCTGGGCTCCTGGTTCCTCCGGGGGCAGCGTCTGGTGCGGGATCGCGGGGCGGTCGCCGCTCCAGGAGTCCCAGTCGCCGGGGTCCTCGTCGGCGAAGGGGGCGTCCTCGTCGTAACCGGGTTCGTCGTAACCGGGTTCGTCGTAACCGGGTTCGTCGTAGGGCGGCTCGTCGTCCTCCGGGGGCGGGGGCCAGTCGGGGTCGTCGTGCGTTCCTGCGGCCCGGGCCGGGCGCGCGGTGTCGTCCGCGCGCGCGGCGAGGGCGTCCAGGTGGGCGCGGACGGTCGCGGCGGCGGCGCGGCGGCGGCGCAGCGCCGTCTCGTCCAGGGGCAGCGGCCAGACCTGGTCGGCGGCGGCCCCGTGCAGGGCCGGGTTCTCCGCGTCCTCGGCCGGTTCGTCCGTCCACACCTCGGTCTCGCCGTGTCCGGCGGCGCAGTGGTCGTGCAGCGCCAGGAGGAAGTCGGACGGGCCGCGGCGCCTCTTCTGGGTGGGGCCCCACCAGTGGCCGGAGCCGAGGAGCAGGGAGCGGGGGCGGGTGAAGGTGACGTAGCCGAGGCGCAGTTCCTCGGTGTGCTGGTGGTCCTTCATGGCCTCGTGGAAGGCCTTCATGCCCTTGGCGTCCCAGGCGGCGATGTCGGGCAGGGTGTCGGCGTCGCCGCGCAGGGCGTGCGGGAGCACCTTGGCCTGGGCGGTCCACTTCTCGCGTCCCTGGGCGCTCGGGAAGGTGCCGGTGACCAGTCCGGGTACGGCCACGACGTCCCACTCCAGGCCCTTGGACCGGTGCGCGGTGAGCACCTTGACGGTGTTCTCGCCGCCGGGCAGCGCGTTGTCGAGGCCCTTCTCGTACTGGGCGGCGGTGCGCAGGAAGCCGAGGAACGCCAGCAGGGACGCCTCGCGCTCGGTGGCGGCGAAGGAGGCGGCGACGTCCAGGAAGTTCGACAGGGTCTCGCGGCGGCGGGCGGCCAGGGCGTGCGGGGACGCCGACAGCTCCACCTCCAGGCCGGTGACGGCCAGCACCCGGTGCAGTACGTCCATCAGCGGGTCGGACAGCGCGCGGCGCAGGTCGCGCAGTTCGGCCGCGAGCCGGGCGAAGCGCACCCGCGCCTCCGGCGAGAACGGCAGCCGGTCGTCGTCCCCGCGCGCGTCCAGCGGGGTCTCCAGGAACGTGTCGAGGGCGTCGGCGAGCGAGATCACCTCGGCCGGGTCGACGCCTTCGACGGCCTCGGCGAGCCGGCGGTCCGGGTCGTCGTCGGCCACGCGCGCGTGTGCCACGAGCAGCCGGGCCCGCCGGCCCAGGAGCGCGAGGTCGCGCGGCCCGATCCGCCAGCGCGGGCCGGTCAGCAGCCGTACCAGGGAGGCGTTGGCGCCCGGGTCCTGGAGGACCTCGCAGACGGCGACGAGGTCGGCCACCTCGGGCAGGTGCAGCAGCCCGGACAGGCCGACCACCTCGACGGGCACGTCACGGGCGACCAGGGCGCCCTGGATCTCGGCGAAGTCGGCCGCCGTGCGGCACAGGACGGCGATCTCGCCGGGCGCCGTCCCGGTGCGCACCAGGTGGGCGACGGAGTCGGCGAGCCAGGCCATCTCCTCGGCGTGGGTGGGCAGCAGCGCGCAGCGCACCAGGCCGTCGCGTTCGGCGCCGGGGGCCGGGCGCAGCGCCGCCACGCCCGCGTGCATGGCGCGCAGCGGTGCGGCGAGGCCGTTGGCGAGGTCGAGCAGGCGGCCGCCGCTGCGGCGGTTCTCGCTGAGCGCCTGCCGGGTGGCGGGGCGTCCGTCGGCGTGCGCGAAGTGGTCGGGGAAGTCGTCCAGGTTGGCGACCGAGGCGCCGCGCCAGCCGTAGATCGCCTGGCAGGGGTCGCCCACGGCGGTCACCGGGTGGCCGGTGCCGGCGCCGAAGAGGCCGGCCAGCAGGATGCGCTGGGCGACCGAGGTGTCCTGGTACTCGTCCAGCAGGACGACCCGGAACTCCTCGCGCAGCAGCCGGCCGACCTCGGGCAGCCGCGCGAGGCGGGCGGCCAGCGCGATCTGGTCGCCGAAGTCGAGCAGGTCGCGCTCCCGCTTGGCGGCCCGGTAGCGCAGCACCAGCCCGGCCAGTTCCCGGCGGGCGGCGGCCGTCTCGGGGACCTTGCGCAGGTCGGCGTTGGACAGCTTGGCGCTCTCCAGCTCGCCCAGCAGCCCGGCGTCCCACGCGCGCAGGTCCTCGGGGCGTACGAGGTGCTCGGCGAGGTCGGCGTCGAGGGCGAGGAGGTCGCTGACCAGGTCCGGGAAGGAGCGGGTCAGCGCCGGGTAGGGGCCGGGGGCCTCGCGCAGCACGCGCGCGGCGAGCTGGAAGCGGGTGGCGTCGGCCAGCAGCCGGGTGCTCGGTTCGAGGCCGATGCGCAGGCCGTGGTCGGTCAGCAGACGGCCGGCGAAGGCGTGGTAGGTGGAGATCACCGGTTCGCCGGGCGGGCTGTCCGGGTCGATGACGTCCGGGTCGGTGACGCCGGCCCTGATCAGCGCCTTGCGGACGCGCTCGGCCAGTTCGCCGGCGGCCTTGTTGGTGAAGGTGAGGCCGAGCACCTGTTCGGGGGCGACCTGGCCGGTGCCGACCAGCCAGACCACGCGGGCGGCCATCACGGTCGTCTTGCCGGACCCGGCGCCGGCCACGATCACCTGCGGGGCGGGCGGCGCGACGATGCAGGCCGTCTGCTCCGGGGTGAACGGGATCCCCAGGAGCTCCTTGAGCTGTTCGGGGTCGGTGATACGGGCGGGCACGTCGAAGAGGCTAGCGGCGGGCACTGACACCGGGCGCCGGACCGCCCCGCCGGGTCGGGAAACGCCCAGGTCAGCTCGGGTGGTGCGGTTCGTCACGTGCCTGGCGCCACGGACGTCGCGTGCTCCGCGCGTCTCACTCCACCACGTGGCGGCCCTCCGGGCGGGCGCTGCACGAGGACCGGAACGAGCAGTGCGCGCAGTGCGCTCCCGCGGTCGGCGTGAACCGCTCGTCCAGGACCTTGCCCGCGGCGGTCGCCAGCAGATCGCCGACCCACTCCCCCGCCAGCGGCTCCTGGGCCTGCACCTTGGGCAGGCTCTCGCCGCCGTCCCGCTTGGCCGCGCCCTGGCGCAGCTGGACGAGTTCGGCGCCGCCCGGCTCGGGCCGTACGCCGTCGAACGCCTCGTCCACGGCGCCCTCGCGGACGGCCAGCTGGTAGACGGCCAGCTGCGGGTGGCGGGCCACCTCGGCGCCGGTGGGGGCCTGCTTGCCGGTCTTGAAGTCGACGACGTAGGCGCGGCCCTCGCCGTCCGCCTCGACCCGGTCCATGGAGCCGCGGATGCGCACCTGGTGCCCGCCGGCGGTCAGGGTCACGTCGAAGGTGTGCTCACTGGCCACCGCGGTGCGCCCGGAGCGGTCCAGGACGTGCCACTTCAGGAAGCGTTCGAGCGCCACGCGCGCGTTGTCGCGTTCCTGGGACGACTTCCAGGGCGCGTCGAAGGCGAGGGCGTTCCACACGGTCTCCAGGCGCTCCATGAGGACCGCGAGGTCGGCGGGGGTGCGGCCGGAGGCGACCTCATCGGCCAGGACGTGGACCACGTTGCCGAACCCCTGGGCGGCGCTCGCGGGCGTGTCGGCCTTCACCTCCCGGCCGAGGAACCATTGCAGGGCGCAGGTGTTGGCGAGTTGGTCCAGGGCGCTGCCGGACAGCACGACGGGCTGGTCGCGGTCGCGCAGCGGCACCTTGCTCGCGGTCGGCTCGGCCATGCCCCACCAGCGGTCCGGGTGCGCGGTGGGGACCAGCGGGCGGCCCTCGTCGTCGGCGAGCGCGGCGAGCCGGGCCAGCCGGCGGGCGGCGGCCGCCCTGAGGGCCTCGGACGCGTCCGGGTCGACGGTCGTTGCGCGCAGCTCGGCGACGAGCGCCGCCACGGACAGCGGGCGGCGGGGGCGGCCGGTGACGTCCTGGGGCGCGACGCCGAGTTCGGCCAGGAAGCGGGAGGGCTGGTCGCCGTCCTCGGCGGGGGCCTTCACCGCGGTGACGACCAGCCGTTCGCGCGCGCGGGTGGCGGCCACGTAGAACAGCCGGCGCTCCTCGGCCAGCAGCGCGCCCGGGGTGAGCGGTTCGGCGAGTCCGTCGCGGCCGATGCGGTCGGCCTCCAGCAGGGAGCCGCGGCGGCGCAGGTCCGGCCACAGGCCCTCCTGGACGCCCGCGACGACGACCAGCCGCCACTGGAGGCCCTTGGAGCGGTGCGCGGTCATCAGGCGCACGGCGTCGGGGCGTACGGCGCGCCGGGTGAGCGTGTCGGCGGCGATGTCCTGGGCCTCGATCTCCTCCAGGAAGTTCAGCGCGCCCCGGCCGCCGGTGCGCTCCTCGGCCCGGCCCGCGGTCGCGAACAGCGCGCACACGGCGTCCAGGTCCCGGTCGGCGTTGCGGCCGGCCGCGCCGCCGCGGCGCGCCGCCCGCTCCAGACGGCCGGGCCACGGCGTGCCCTCCCACAGGTCCCACAGCGCCTCCTCGGCGGTGCCGCCGCCCGCCAGGCGCTCCCTGGCCTTCCTGAGGAGCGCGCCCAGGCGCTGGGCACCCCGCGCGTACGCCGGATCGTGCGCCACCAGGCGCTCCGGTTCGGCCAGCGCGCGGGCGAGCAGCGCGTCGGAGGGGGGCGGTACGGGATTGCCCGCGGCCCGCTCCTCCTCGCGCAGGGCGCGGCCGAGGCGGCGCAGGTCGGCGGTGTCCATGCCCGCGAGGGGGGAGGCGAGGAGGGTGAGGGCGGTCTCGGTGTCAAGCCAGCAGGGGGCGGGGGGCTCTTGCGAGTCCCGCACCGGGGCGGACTCCGCCGGATCGGATACCGCCGGCTCGGAGTCCACCGGATCGGATACCGCCGGCTCGGAGTCCACCGGATCGGAGTCCACCGGATCGGAGTCCGCCGACTCGGCCGCCCCGGGCTCGGCCGCCTCGGGTGTCGGTCCCGGGCCCGTCGGCTCGGAGCGGTGGGCCGCCGCCTCCGCCGTCGCCACCGCGCGCAGGGCCGTCAGCAGCGGGGCCACCGCCGGTTCGTGCCGCAGGGGCAGGTCGTCGCCGTCGACGTCCAGGGGGACGCCGGCCGCCGTCAGGGCGCGCCTCAGGGTGGGTATCGTGCGGGCGCCGGCACGCACCAGGACGGCCATCTCGCCCCACGGGACGCCGTCCTCCAGGTGGGCGCGGCGCAGGATGTCGGCGACGTTGTCCACCTCGGCGCCCGGCGTCGGGTACGTGTGCACCTCGACGCGGCCGCCGTCCCGCTCGGCGACCAGTTCGCGGTGGGCGCGGACCTTGTCCGCCGGGAGGCGGGTGAGCGGCATGCGCCGGGTCAGCTCCCGGGTCGCGTTCAGCAGCGTGGCCCCGGAGCGGCGCGAGGTGCCCAGCACCGCGACGGGCGCGGGGGCGCCGTCCACGCGCGGGAAGGTCTGCGGGAACTGCAGGATGCCGTTGACATCGGCGCCCCGGAAGGCGTAGATCGACTGGTCGGGGTCGCCGAAGGCGAGCAGGGTGCGGCCGCCCCCGGCCAGCGCGCGCAGCAGCCGTACCTGCGCCGGGTCGGTGTCCTGGTACTCGTCGACGTAGACCGCGTCGTACCGCGCGGCGAGGCGGTCGGCGACCTCGGGGCGGCGGGCGAGGAGCACCGCGCGGTGGACGAGTTCGGCGTAGTCGAGCACGCCCTGGAGGTCGAGGACGTCGAGGTACTCGGCGAGGAAGACGGCCGCGGCCTGCCAGTCGGGGCGGCCGATGCGGCGCGCGAAGGCGGCCAGGGCGCCCGGTCCGAGGCCCAGTTCGCGGCTGCGGGCGAGGACCGCGCGGACCTCGTCGGCGAAGCCCCGGGTGGTCAGGCAGGCGCGCAGCTCGTCCGGCCAGCGCACGTGCGCGAGCCCCAGCCGCTCCAGGTCGGCCTGGCCCGCCAGCAGGTCGCGGACGGTGACGTCCTGCTCGGGGCCGGACAGCAGCCGCAGCGGCTCCACGAACAGGCCGCTGTCCTGGTGGGCGCGGACCAGGGCGTAGCAGAACGAGTGGAAGGTGGTCGCGCGGGGCGCGTGCGCCGCTCCGGTGCGCAGCGCCATGCGGTCGCGCAGTTCGACGGCGGCCTTGCGGCTGAACGTCAGCACCAGGAGCCGTTCGGGGTCCTGGCCGCGGGCGACACGGCGGGCGACGGACTCGACCAGGGTGGTGGTCTTGCCGGTGCCCGGACCGGCGAGGACGAGCAGGGGCCCGGTCTCGTGGCCGACGACGGCCTGCTGGACGGGGTCGAGGCGCGGGGGGTCCGGCGCCGCCGGAGGGGTGCGCACCAGCCGGTAGGCGCCATGGTCGCCCTGCCGTACCTGGAGGTGCGGCAGGGGCCTGGTGCTGGGGGAGGTGCTCACGTGGTTCGCCGGTCCTGGTGGGGTGCGGGGGTCTGTTAGCGTCGGCGCCGGGCGCCGGGGTCGCGGAGGCCCTCTCCGAACGGATGTTCCTACGGATGTTCCTTTGGAGGAGAGGTTCCGTCCGAAGGTCCCGTCCGGACGGAGGTCCCCTCCGAACGTACGGCATCTCGGGAACGTCCCCGGATTCGCCCGTACGGGCCACGGGCTCCCCCCGGGGCCGCCGGATGGCGGAAGCTGTCAGGTGTGACCCTGCGCACGTCCCCCGCTGCCGCCGTCCCAGCGCGCCCGCCCCATGTCGAGCCGGGGCAGATGGCCCTCGGCCGCCCTGCTCGCCTCCTTCAGGGGCGTGCCCTCGGCGCGGTAGTGGTCCAGGGCGCGCAGTTCGTGGCCCGGGAGGAGCTTCCCGTCGGCGCGTACCACCCGCCACCAGGGCACGGCTCCGCCGTACAGCGCCATCACCCGGCCGACCTGGCGCGGTCCGCCCGCCTCCAGCCATTCGGCGACGTCGCCGTAGGTCATGACGCGGCCCGGCGGGACCAGCTCGGCGACCTCCAGGACCCGCTCGGCGTACTCGGGCAGCGCCTCGGCCGGCCCCGCGCCGCCGTCGCCCCCCGCGCTCACTTCGCTCATCCGCCCCATCCTGCCGTACCGCACCGACAGTGCGCGGGCCCCCGGACGGGATGTGCCCCTCGCCGCCGCGCCGTGCTTCCGGCAGACTGGCGGACCCCGCACCCGCACCCTGATGCCCCCGTGTGTCGGTGGGGCATGCCACCATCGTGCGGGCGGTGACCGGTGATACGAGACCAAGAAGAGAGCATGAAGCAGCAGGGTGTGCACCCCGACGGCGCGGAGGGCACCTCTGGGGTCTCGTCGCGCCCGGACCCGGGCGCCGGCGGCGCGGACCAGGATCGTACGGCGGACCAGGATCGTATGACGGACCAGGGCCGTTCGGCCGATGACCAGGAACGTTCGACCGAGGAGCGCGACGACCGCCCGGCCGACGAACGAGACGACCGCCCGGCCGAGGACCAGGGCCGTTCGGCCGACGAGCGGGCGGCCTCGGGGCGGCGGCCGGAGCAGCCGGGCGGCGCGGAGGTGACCCACATCGACGAGGTGGAGGGCGACGAACCGCTGCTCCCCGCGCGCGTGCACCGGCCCTCGGACCTGATGCGGCTCCTGGTGGGCGTGCTCGCGATCGTGATCCTCCTGGCGATCGCCGCGTTCGCGCACGGCACCACCTCGGGCCTCGAACAGGACATCAACAAGGGCACCGGACAGGCGCCCGACCTGCTCATCAAGATCGCCGGCCTGGTGTCCAGCATCGCGATCCTGCTGGTGCCGGTCGCCTTCGCGATCGAACGCCTGATCAAACGCGACGGGCTGCGCATCGCCGACGGCGTCCTCGCGGCGGTCCTCGCGCACGGGGTGACGCTCGCCACCGACCTGTGGGTGGCCAAGGCCGCCCCGCACTCGATCCAGGAGGCGCTCACCCAGCCCTCCCCCGGCGACCTGCACGCGCTGACCGACCCGGTGCACGGCTATCTCGCCCCGGTCATCGCCTACATGACCGCGGTCGGCATGTCCCGCAGACCGCGCTGGCGCTCGGTGCTGCTGATCGTGCTGCTGCTGGACGCCTTCTCGATGCTGGTCACCGGCTACACGACACCGTTCTCGATCATCCTGACGGTGCTGATCGGCTGGACCATCGCCTACGGCACCCTGTACGCGGTCGGCTCGCCGAACGTACGGCCCACCGGACGGACCCTCATGGCGGGCCTGCGCACCGTGGGCTTCCACCCCGTCAGCGCGGCCCGCGAGGAGCTGGCGGAGACCGCGGCGGAGAACGGCGACCGGGGCCGGCGCTACTTCGTCACCCTGGAGGACGGTCCGCCGCTGGACGTCACGGTCGTCGACCGCGAGCAGCAGGCGCAGGGCTTCTTCTACCGGGTGTGGCGCAACCTCACCCTGCGCGGCTTCGCCACCCGCAGCAGCCTCCAGTCGCTGCGCCAGGCCCTGGAGCAGGAGGCGCTGCTCGCGTACGCGGCGATCGCGGCCGGCGCCAACGCGCCCAAGCTGATCGCGACCTCCGAGCTGGGCCCCGACGCCGTGATGCTGGTCTACGAGCACACCGGCGGGCGCACCCTGGACTCGCTGGCCGACGAGGAGATCACCGACGCGTTGCTGCACCACACCTGGCAGCAGGTGCGGGCGCTCCAGTCGCGGCGCATCGCGCACCGCAGGCTCGCGGGTGACGCGATCGTGGTGGATCGTTCCGGCAGGGTGGTCCTCACCGATCTGCGCGGCGGTGAGATCGCGGCCGGCGATCTGCTGCTGCGCATGGACGTGGCACAGCTGGTGACGACGCTCGGCCTGCGGGTGGGCGCCGAGCGCGCGGTGGCCTCCGCGGTCGGCGTGCTGGGCCCCGACGCGGTCGCCGACTGCCTGCCGATGCTCCAGCCCATCGCGCTGACCCGCGGCACCCGCGCCACGCTGCGCAGGCTGGCGCGGGAGCGGGCGCAGCGGGAGCGCGAGGCGGTTCTGGAGGCGTCCCGGCAGGCCAAGCTGGCCCGGCTGGAGCAGGCCGAGAAGGACGGCGCCGGACAGCCCGCGGCCGACGGCCCCGGCCGGCCGGACGGGACCGACCAGGCCGAAACGACGGCCGCAGGGGCCGAAAAAGCCGAAAAGGCCGAGCGGACCGAACGACTCGAACGCACCGAGCGGACCGAGCGGACCGAGCGGACCGACAAGCGCGACAAGGGCGCCAAGAAGGCGGAGCGGGCCGAGGCGCGGGCCGAGAAGCGGGCCATCGACGAGGCCATAGAGGAGGCCCGCGAGGAGGATCTGCTGACGCAGATCCGGCACCAGGTGCTGCGGATCAGGCCGCAGGCGCCGGTCGAGCCGGCCCGGCTGGAGCGGGTGCGGCCGCGCACCCTGATCAGTTTCATCGCGGGCGCCATCGGCGCGTACTACCTGCTGACCCAGCTCACGCACCTCCAGTTCGGCACGCTCTTCGTGCACGCCCAGTGGGGCTGGCTGATCGCGGCGGTGCTGTTCTCGGCGCTCAGCTACGTGGCCGCTGCGATGGCGCTGCTCGGGTTCGTACCGGAGCGGGTGCCCTTCGTGCGGACCGTGGCGGCGCAGGTCGCCGGGTCGTTCGTGAAGATCGTCGCGCCGGCGGCGGTCGGCGGCGTGGCCCTGAACACGCGCTTCCTCCAGCGCGCCGGCGTACGCCCCGGGCTCGCGGTGGCCAGCGTCGGCGCGTCGCAGTTGTTCGGGCTCGGCTGCCACATCCTGATGCTGCTGTCGTTCGGCTATCTGACCGGCACCGAGAAGACGCCGTCGCTCTCGCCGTCCCGGACGGTCATCGCGGGTCTGCTGACGGTCGCGGTGCTGGTGTTGGTGGTCACCTCGGTGCCGTTCCTGCGGAAGTTCGTCGTCACGCGCGTACGGTCGCTGTTCGCGGGCGTCGTGCCGCGCATGCTGGACGTGCTCCAGCGGCCGCAGAAGCTGATCACCGGCATCGGCGGCATGCTGCTGCTGACGGCCTGCTTCGTGATGTGTCTGGACGCCTCGATCCGGGCGTTCGGCGACGAGTCGACCTCGCTGAGCATCGCCAGCGTCGCGGTCGTCTTCCTGGCCGGCAACGCGCTCGGCTCCGCCGCGCCGACCCCGGGCGGCGTGGGCGCGGTCGAGGCGACGCTGACGGTCGGTCTGATCGCCGTGGGGCTGCCCAAGGAGGTGGCCGCGCCCGCGGTGCTGATGTTCCGGCTGCTGACCCTGTGGCTGCCGGTGCTGCCGGGCTGGCTGGCCTTCAACCACCTCAGCCGCAAGGGATCCCTGTAGCCGCAGCCGCAGAGGGTCCCTGTCGCCGCAGCCGTACAGGACCCCGGTGGCCGCAGCCGTACGGGACCCCTGTGGCCGCGGCCGTAAGGGCTCCCGGTAGCCGCGTAGCCCGGACGGCCCGCGTCCCGCGCGGGCGGCCGCCCGCGGCGTGAGGATGGGGGCATGCCGAACCCCCGCGGGCTGCGCGCCGCCGCCCTGACCTCGACCGCCGTCCTGCTGGCCGCCCTGCTGGCGGGGTGCGGCGACGACACCGGCCCGGGCGGCGGGGCCCCGTCGGGGCAGACGCCGGCCTGGAAGGACTGCCCGCCGCCCTCCGCGGCCGAGGGCGGCGGCACGGCGCCGTCCCCGCCGCCGGGCGGCGGCGCCTGGCAGTGCGCCACGATGCGGGCGCCCCTGAACTGGGCCAAGCCGAACGGCGAGACGATCGGCATCGCGCTGATCCGGGCGAAGGCGAGCGGACCGGGCAAGCGCATCGGCTCGCTGATCTTCAACTTCGGCGGCCCCGGCGGCTCGGGCGTGAGCACCCTGCCCTCCTTCGCCCCGGACTACGCCAAGCTGCGCACCCGCTACGACCTGGTCAGCTTCGACCCGCGCGGGGTGGGCCGCAGCACGCCCGTGGTGTGCGAGAGCGACAGCCAGCTGGACCAGTACTTCCAGCAGGACGCGACCCCCGACGACGCCGCCGAGCGGGCCACGTACCTGAAGAACACCGCTCGGTTCAACGCGGCCTGCGAGAAGAACTCCGGCAAGGTCCTCCCGTACGTGCGCACCACCGACGCGGCCCGCGACATGGACCTCATGCGCCAGGTCCTCGGCGACGAGAAGCTGCACTACTTCGGCATCTCCTACGGCACCGAACTGGGCGGCGTGTACGCCCACCTGTTCCCGCACAAGGTCGGCCGCGCCGTCCTCGACGGGGTCGTCGACCCCACCCAGGACCCCGAGCAGAGCTCGCTCGGCCAGGCCAAGGGCTTCCAGCTGGCCATGGACAACTTCGCGCGGAACTGTGTGTCGCAGGTCGCCGACTGTCCCGTCGGCGACTCGGCGCAGGACGTGAAGAACCGGATCGCCGCGCTGCTCAAGAAGCTCGACGCCCACCCGATCCAGGGTATCTTCCCGCGCCGCCTGACCCAGACCGCGGCGACCAACGGCATCGCCCAGGCCCTCTACTCCAAGGAACTGTGGCAGCCCCTCACCGAGGGCCTGGAGGACGCCTACGAGGGCGACGGCCGGATCCTGATGCTGCTGTCCGACGCGATGAACGGCCGCGACCAGAACGGCGAGTACAGCAACCTCGCGGCGGCGAACGTCGCCGTCAACTGCGCCGACGAGAAGCAGCGGTACGACGCGGCGTACGTCCAGAAGAAGCTGCCCGCGTTCCGGGCGGCCTCGCCGCTGTTCGGGGACTTCCTGGCCTGGTCCATGCTGAGCTGCACCGACTGGCCGGTCAAGGGCGCGGCCGACCACCCCGACGTGAGCGCGCCCGGCTCGGCGCCGGTCCTCGTCGTGGGCAACACGGGCGACCCGGCCACCCCGTACGAGGGCGCGAAGAAGATGGTGGACGCGCTCGGCAAGGGCGTCGCCGTCGAGCTGACCTACAAGGGCCAGGGCCACGGCGCCTACGACAGCAAGAACAAGTGCGTCCAGAACGCGGTCAACGGCTACCTGCTCGACGGCAGACTGCCGGCCCCGGGAACGGTCTGCTCCTGACCGCCCCCGCCCCCGCCCCCGCCCGCCGCGTCCGGCGAACGCGGCGGGGGCCGCCCGCACCCTGGGTGCGGGCGGCCCCCGCCGAGAGAAACCCGGGTGAACCGGGCGACAGGCTCAGTACACCGGCTTGTGGGGTTCGATCTGGTTGACCCAGCCGATGACGCCGCCGCCGACGTGGACGGCGTCGGAGAAGCCCGCGGACTTCAGGACGGCGAGGACTTCCGCACTGCGGACACCCGTCTTGCAGTTCAGGACGATCTTCTTGTCCTGCGGGAGGCCCTCCAGGGCGTTGCCCATGAGGAACTCGTTCTTCGGGATCAGGCGGGCGCCCGGGATGGCGACGATCTCGAACTCGTTCGGCTCGCGGACGTCGATCAGTTCGATGTTCTCGCCGTCGTCGATCCACTCCTTGAGCTGCTTGGGAGTGATCGTGGAGTCGGCCGCCGCCGCCTGGGCCTCCTCGGAGACGACGCCGCAGAATGCCTCGTAGTCGATGAGTTCGGTGACGGTCGGGTTCTGGCCGCAGACCGCGCAGTCGGGGTCCTTGCGGACCTTGACCTGGCGGTACTGCATCTCCAGGGCGTCGTAGATCATCAGACGGCCGACCAGCGGCTCGCCGATGCCGGCGAGGAGCTTGATGGCCTCGTTGACCTGGATGGAGCCGATGGACGCGCACAGCACGCCCAGGACACCGCCCTCGGCGCAGGAGGGAACCATGCCGGGGGGCGGGGGCTCCGGGTAGAGGCAGCGGTAGCAGGGGCCGTGCTCGGACCAGAAGACCGACGCCTGGCCGTCGAAGCGGTAGATGGAGCCCCACACGTACGGCTTGTTCAGCAGCACGCACGCGTCGTTGACCAGGTAGCGGGTCGCGAAGTTGTCCGTGCCGTCGACGATCAGGTCGTACTGGCTGAAGATGTCCATCACGTTCTCGGCTTCGAGCCGCTCTTCGTGGAGGATCACGTTCACGTACGGGTTGATGCCCTGGACGCTGTCCCGCGCGGACTCGGCCTTGGAGCGGCCGATGTCGGACTGGCTGTGGATGATCTGGCGCTGCAGGTTCGACTCGTCGACCTCGTCGAACTCCACGATGCCGAGCGTGCCCACGCCCGCCGCCGCCAGGTACATCAGCGCCGGCGAGCCCAGGCCGCCGGCGCCCACACAGAGCACCTTCGCGTTCTTCAGCCGCTTCTGCCCGTCCATCCCGACATCCGGGATGATCAGGTGGCGGGAGTACCTGCGAACCTCGTCTACGGTGAGCTCGGCAGCCGGCTCGACCAGGGGTGGCAACGACACGGGGACTCCGTTGGTCGGTCAATCACTACAGTTGTTCTCTCCGTAACACTGCCACGCCTTTCTTCATTCCGAGACACCTGTTCCGGTACGCGAGACGATGTCGTCCCAGTAGCCGGGCAGCCCCTCCCAGGGACGGGCGTGCCGGCCGCGGTCCGTGCGGTCGGTGAACCAGATCGTCGCCGCCCCCTGCCAGCGGGCGATGCGCAGCGCCTCGTCGAGATGGCCGCGCGGCACGCCGTGCACCAAGTGGCAGAAGCGCTCGGGCGGATACTCGGCGGTCCACTCGGCCGCCTGCGACCAGCGGTAGCGGTGCCAGGGACCGTTGAAGGTCACCAACTGGTCGGCGTTCTCGGCGTATCCGGGGTACGGATGGGTGCCGTGGCCGAGGACGACGTGGGCCTCGCCGTGCAGCGCGCGCAGCGCGGTGACCGTGCGGCGGACCTCGGGCAGGGACGCGCGGTCGGCGGGACAGTGCTCCAGGAGGAAGCCGTCGACCCGATACCACTCCAGGTAGCGGTGCGCGTCGGCGACCAGTTCGACGCGGGAGCGGGCGCCGTGGCCGGCGTCGAGGTGGCCGAGGACCCGCACGCCCGCGTTGCGCAGCCGCCCGGCGGCGTCCAGGCAGTGCGGGTCGGGCCGGACGCCGGGACCGCCGTGCGCCACGTCGAGGACGACCCAGTCCAGCGGGGCGCCGGTCCGGGCCAGCGCGTTCCACTCGGCGGAGGCCAGCAGCGGGTGGGCGCAGCCGGGCGCGCCGAGGCCGGTGCGCAGTCCGGTGGCCGGAGCGTCGGTGGCCGGACCGCCGGTCGCCGTGCAGCCGGTCGCCGTGCCGGTCAGATGCGGCATGCCGCCTCCATCCAGATGTCGGCGAGCGACTCCTCCAGGCTGATCCGCGGCCGCCAGCCGAGCCGGTCGCGGGCGGTGCGCACGTCGGCCTGCTGCCAGCTGCCGCAGCCGTCGGGGTACGGGTACGCCATCGGGGAGGGGTGGTCCGGGTCGGTGCGGGGGTGGCCGATGCCGCCTCTGAGGTGGCCGCCGGGCGGGGCGTCGAGTTCGAGCAGGGTGCCGCCGTAGCCGGCCACGCGGGCCAGGACGGAGGCGGCCTCGCGCAGCCGGACGGCGCGGCCGGAGCCGATGTTGATGACGCCCTGGGCGGCCGACAGCGAGGCGGCGTGCACGGCGCGCGCCACGTCGCGTACGTCGACGAAGTCCCGCTGGACGCCGAGGCCGCCGAGCTTGAGGTCGCTGTCGCCGGACTGCATGGCGCGGCGCATGGCCTCGGCGAGCCGGCCGAGCGGGGAGCCGGCCGGGGTGCCGGGCCCGGCGGGCGAGAAGACCCGCAGGACGACGGCGTCGAGACCGGAGCCGAGGACGAGTTCGGTGGCGGCGAGCTTGCTGACGCCGTACGGGCCGCCGGGGCGGGGCACGGCGTCTTCGGCGGTGGAGGAGCCGGGCTGGCTGGGCCCGTACTCCGCGCCGCAGCCGATCTGCACCAGGCGGGCGCCGCAGCCGCTGCGGCGCAGGGCCTCGCAGACGGTGGCGACGGCGACGGTGTTGTGCCGGGTGAGTTCGCGGGCGCCGCCGCGGGTGGCGCCCGCGCAGTTGACGACGACGCCGGGGTGGACGGCGTCCAGGAAGCGGGTGAGCGCGCCCGGGCTGCCGGTGGCGAGGTCGAAGCGGACGTCGGCGTCGTCGCCGCGGCCGAGGGCGGTGAGCTGGACGGCCGGGTCGGCGAGCAGGCGGTCGGCGACGAACCGGCCGAGGTATCCGTTGGCTCCGATCAGCAGAACCCTCATCGGGCGGCTCCCGGGATGTGCGCTCCGGTGGCCCCGGATGCTCCGGACGCTCCGGATCGGGCGGTGGTCATCTGGTGTTCTCCTTCGAAAAGGGTGGTGCGATCGGCTCCGGCGGTACGGCCGGTCGCCGACGACGCGCGCCGGACCGGCCGCGTCGGCGACTCCGGTCCGGTGCGGTCGCGGGTGTCTACGGGGGCGGGCACACGGCCGCCGGTGGCGTCCGGCCGAACGCGCGCCACGGCCGGACGCGACCTGGGGTGCGGGGCGCGGGTGTTTGCGGGGGCGCGGGTCGCGGGGCCGGTGGGCGGCCGGGCACGCCTTACGGCCGCCCCTGCGCCCCGGCGTGCGTTCCGGCGTGCGCCGGGGCATGGGTCAGGGTGCGGGACGTGGGCGTCGGCGGGCGCGGCCGTCGGCTGGACGCGCCTCGCTGTCGGCGCTGCGCACCGGCGTACGCCCAGGCCCGGGCCGGAGTGCGGGGCGCGGGTGTCTGTGGGGACGCTCGCCGCGTGGGCGGCCGTCGGCTGAGCGCGCTTCACCGTCGGCCCTGCGCACCGGCGTACGCCCAGGCCCGGGCCGGAGTGCGGGACGTGGACGACTGTGGGGGCGGTGGGTGGCTGGGTGGGTGTCATGGCTGGGGCTCCGTACCGGCGTGTGCGGAGGCGCGGCTCAGGTTGTGGGTCGCGTGGGCCAGCAGGGCCAGGGCCGCCGCCGAGCAGACCAGCGCGGGCACCCCGCCCGGACCCCAGGCGGCGACCACGGTGTCGACCGGGACCGCGAGCGCGTCGCAGCCCGGGAGGCGGCCGGCGAAGACGCTCGCCTGGGCGGCCGCCTCGGCCAGGGCGGCGGTGCCGAGGGCGACGGCGGGGGCGTGGGGGAAGCCGTGCACGGTGAGGAGGCGGGCGAGCAGCAGCAGGGCGCCCAGGGAGAGGACCTGCGCCTGGTCGGCGGGCTCGCGCAGGACCGCGCCGCACCCGGCGAGCAGCGCGGCCAGCGCGCCCAGGAACAGGGCGAACAGGCCCAGCAGCAGCGGCCGTGCGGAGGCGGCGAACTCGTCCAGGCCGCGGCTGGTCGTCAGCCGCCGCCGGGCGCGCACGGCGAAGAGGTGGGCGGCGCAGAGCGCCGGGACGCAGCCGAGGGCGAGCGCCAGCACGGGCGCGGCGGCCAGGGGCCAGGGGCCGGTGGCGGTGCCGTCGGGCAGTCCGTCGGGGCCGCCGCCGACGGCCGCGTCGAGCAGGCCGTCGCCGAGCACGGCGTAGCCGAGGAGCCAGCACGTCCAGGCGCGGGTGCCGGGAGCGCGGTCGCCGGGCGGCCGGCCTCGGCCGGTGGCCAGGGGGCCGCGGCGGAGCACGGCGCGCACGGCCAGGGCGACGGCGAGGACCGCGGCCGCGGCCACCGCCAGGCGCGCGCGGCCGTCGGTCAGCCGCAGTCCGGCGAGGCCCGCCGCGCACAGGGCGCCGGGCAGCGGGGCGAGCAGGAACGGCCCGAGCCCGGCGCGGGGTTGGTCCGTGCTCCTCGGGTACGGGACCGGCTCGGCGTCGCGCGCGACGCGGGCGTACATCTCCTCGGCGAGGGAGAAGACGTCGCGGTGGCGGAAGCGCGCGGCGGTGCGGTCGGTGACCCCGTGCGCCTCTAGGCCGGCGGCGATCTCCAGCGGGTCGACCGCGTGTGCGCACAGGTCACGGTGACGGCGCATCAGCACCTTGACCGGGTCGGCGCCGCCGCGCGGGGAGGCGGTGCCGGACACGGGCGGCACGGCGGACGCGGCGGACGGCGCGCGGTCGAGGACGGGGCCGAGGCCGGAGGCAGGGGCGGGGGTGAGGCCGGGGCCGAGGTCGAGGCCGGGGGCGAGGTCGAGGCCGGGGGCGAGTGGCTGCCGCCGCTGCTCGGGGGCGGTCATCGGGCGGCCTCCGAACCCGCGGAGCGGGTGAGCGAGGTCGCCGCCCACGCGGGGCCGCCGCGCGCCGTGCGCGGGGTCGCGGCGGCGGGCGGGCCGGTCCAGCGGCCGGCGACATGGGCCTCGGCCGGGGCCGCGAACGGGAGCGGTTCGCCCGCGCGGTCCAGGACGACGCGCCGGACCGGGCTCCGCGCGACGATTTCGAGGTAGAGGCCGTGGAAGGCGGCGGTGTTCTGCTCGACTGTGAACAGTTCGAGCGCGCGGGCGCGGGCGGCGGCTCCCAGGCGCGCACGGCGCTCGGGGTCGCCCAGCAGCGTCGCGCACGCCTCCGCGAGCGCCTGCGGATTGCGCGGCGGGACGACGAGGCCGGTGCCGCCGACGACCTCGACGACGGCGCCCACGTCCGTGGTGACGGTCGCCCGTCCGCAGAGCATGGCCTCGACCAGGCCGAGCGGGAAGCCCTCCACGACGCTCGACAGGACGATCACGGAGGCCGCCGCGTAGGCGTCGGCGGGGGTGGGCGCCTCGGGGCCGCCGGTCTCCTCGAAGGAGACCGGGTTCTCCCCGGCGGTGTGCGGGCCCGCGGCCTCGTCCGGGAAGAGCTGGGCGGCCACCGCCTTGCAGTGGGCGAGGTAGGCGGCGCCGTCGGGACCGCTCGCCGAGCCCACGATCCGCAGCCGCGCCCCGGGCCGTGCGGTGTGCACCCGGGCGAAGGCGTGCAGCAGGGAGACCAGGTCCTTGGCGGGCTCGACGCGGCCCACCCACACCAGCGTGTCCGGGGCGGCGGCCTGCGGGGCCTCGCCGACCTCGGTGAAGGGGGCGGCGTCCATGCCGGGGTGGACGGTGCGCAGCCGGGCGCGGTCCGCGCCGCAGCGCTCCTGCCAGCGCCGGGCGTGGGCGTTGCCGTGGGTGACCAGGGCGGCGCGCTGGTAGACCTCGGCGGCGAGGGCGCCGTGGAAGGCGGCGAGCAGAGCCCGCACGGCGGGTGCGGCGCCGGTGGCGCGGGAGGCCAGGTAGTGCGAGCGCAGCGGCACGCCGTACTCGGTGACCAGGAGGGGGACGTCGCAGAAGTGGCGGGCGAGGAGGCCGGGCAGCGCGGCGGCGCCGCCGGCCGTCGTGTGGCACAGGTCGGCGGCGCCGAGGCCGTCCTCCTCGTGCCAGTCGAGCGAGAGGGGGCGCAGGGCGCGTTCCAGGCGGGTGGCGACGGCGAGGAGATCCGGCACGCGCGCCTGGCGCGCGGCGCGCTGTGCGCCGGGCGCGCGGCAGGCGCGTTCGAGGGCGCGGACGGCGGTGTCCGAGCGCAGGGCGCCCGCGAGTCCGCCCTCGTCGCGGGCGAGTTCGGCCAGTCCGTACAGCGCCCTGCCGAAACGGTCCGCCTCGGCGTCCGGGCCGGTCGGACGGGCCGGGTCGCCGAGGTCGGCGTCGCTCCTGGCGGTCAGGGCCGCCGCCAGTTCGCCGTAGCACTCGGCGAAGCGCCGGCGCGCGCGGCGCCCGTAGCCCGCGCGGTCGTCCTCGCCCGCGGTCCACAGGGGCGCCGTACGGACGCGGCCGACGTGCCGCGGCAGCGGGCGCCAGCCCTCGTCCTCCTGCTGCCGGGTGCGGCTGAGCGCGTAGAGGTCGAACTCGTGCTGGGTGAGCCCGCGCACGAGCCGTTCGCACCAGAGTCCGGCGTCACCGCTCACATACGGATAGCCACTCTCCGTCACCAGTCCGATGCGCACGCGTGCACCCCCGATCTCCTTCGTCCCTGGCCGCGCGGACGGCCGCCGGAAACGGTGTCGGCGGCGCGCAGCGGGACGAAGGTATGCGGACATGCCGGTGGCGCGATGGACGGTTGTCCATCGCGCCACCAGAAGGGGTGAACGGTCGTGACTTTCCCGTGCGGGTCGCGTTTGACCGCGCTAGCGGCTCGCGCCGCCACCCGGCGTCACCGCGCGGGCCCTCATCCCGCGGCCCCTGGACCTCACGCCGTGGCCGGCTCCCGGCGGGCGGCCCGGCGGCGGGCGGCGACCTCGGGGTCGAGCGCCGGAACGGCGGCCAGCAGCTGCCTGGTGTAGGCGTCGCGCGGCGCGCCGTAGACCTCCTCGGCCGGGCCCTCCTCGACGATCCGGCCGCGGTGCATCACCGCGACCCGGTCGCTGACCTGGCGCACCACGGCCAGGTCGTGGGCGACGAAGACGAGCGCGATCCCCAGTTCCCGCTGCAACTCGCCGAGCAGGGCGACGACCTGGGCCTGGGTGGTGACGTCGAGCGCGGAGACGGGCTCGTCGCACACGATCACCCTGGGGTCCGCGGCGAGCGCCCGCGCGATGCCCACGCGCTGGCGCTGCCCGCCGCTGAACTCGTGCGGGTAGCGGTCGTAGTGCGCCCCTTCGAGCCCCACGCGCTCCAGGAGTTCGGTCACCCGCCGGCGGATGCGCCCCTCGTCGCGTTCGCCGCGCGCCCGCAGCGGGTCGGCGATCGACTCGCCCACGCCGCGGCGCGGGTTGAGGGAGGAGACGGGGTCCTGGAAGACCATCTGCACGGCCGGGTGCGTCCCGTGCCGGGCGCGGCCCTCGAACCGGACCTCGCCGGCCGTCGGCTCCAGCAGCCCGACGAGCATCCGGCCCAGTGTGGTCTTGCCGCTGCCGCTCTCCCCCACGACGCCGACGGTCTCGCCCCGGCGCAGGGTCAGCGACACGTCGTCCACGGCGGTCAGCGCCCGGCCGCCGCGCCCGAACTCGCGGCGCAGGCCCGTCGCCTCCAGGACCACCTCACCGGCCAGGACCACCTCACCGGTCCCGGGAGCCTTCTCCGCGGCCTTCCCCGTGACCGCGCGGGGGGCGTCCACGCGCGGCACGGCGCCCAGCAGTTCCCGGGTGTACGCCGCCGAGGGCGCCCGGAGGACGGCGGCGACCGGGCCGTGCTCGACCGCCCGGCCGTCCCGCATGACCAGCACCTCGTCCACGCTCTCGGCGGCGACGCCCACGTCGTGGGTGACGAGCAGCAGGCCCATGCCGCTCTCCTCGCGCAGCGTGTGCAGCAGGTCGAGGATCTGCGCCTGAACGGTCACGTCGAGCGCGGTGGTCGGCTCGTCGGCGATCAGCAGGTCGGGCTCGCACGCCAGCGCCATGGCGATCAGGGCGCGCTGGCGCATGCCGCCGCTGAACTCGTGCGGGCGCGAGCGGGAGCGTCGCGCCGCGTCCGGGATGCCGACCCGCTCCAGCACCTGGACGGCACGCGCGCGTGCCGCCCGGCGCGACGCACGCGTGTGCACGCGGTACACCTCGGCGATCTGGTCGCCGACGGCGTAGTACGGGTCGAGCGAGGACAGCGGATCCTGGAAGACCATGGCGGCCCGCGCGCCGCGCAGCCGCCGCAGTTCCTCGCCGGACGCCCGCTGTACGTCGGTCCCGGCCACCGTGACCGAGCCGCGCACCCGTGCTCCGGTGCCGTGGTGCAGGCCCAGCAGCGCCGCGGCGACCGTCGACTTGCCCGAGCCGGACTCGCCGACCAGCGCGAGGGCCGCGCCCCGGCCGAGCCGGAAGGAGAGCCCGTCCACGGCCCGCACCGGCCCGAACTCCACGCTCAGGTCGGTCACTTCGACCAGATCGGTGCGGGCGTCACCCGCGCTGTCGATCGCACTCATGCGAGCACCACCCGTCGGTCGGCGACCGCGAACAGGACGTCCGCGACGGTGTTGGCGACGACCACGAAGAAGCCGACGATCAGGACCATGCCGACGACCACCGGCAGGTCGACGACGTCGACCGCGTGCACCAGCTCCTGGCCGATGCCGGGCAGGCCGAAGAGGGTCTCGGTGAGCACCGCGCCGCCGACCGCCGAGCCCAGGTTGTTGGCGTTCAGGGCGATGACGGGCGCGAGGGCGCCGCGCAGCGCGTGCCGGCCGACGACCGACCGCTCGCCGACGCCGTAGGCGCGGAAGGTGCGGATGTGGTCCTCGGCGAGCGTCTCCAGCATGGCGGCCCGGGTCAGGCGGGCGAACGTGGCGGCCTCGATCAGGGCGAGCGAGAGCCAGGGCAGCACCAGGTTCCACGCCCACTGCTCGGGGTCGTCGGTGAGGCTCACGTACTGCGGGAAGGGCAGCCACTGGAACTCGCCGCAGACGACGATCATCAGGACCAGGCCGATGACGAACACGGGAGTGGCCGTGCCCGCCAGGGTGACGGCCGTGAGCACCCGCTCGGAGATCCGGCCGCGCCGCCAGGCGGAGAGCACGCCGGTGCCGACGCCCAGGACCAGCCAGAGCACCATCGCGCCGGAGACCAGGGACAGGCTCACCGGGAGCTTGGCCGTGATGATGTCCATCACCTGCCGGCCGCTCTGGTAGGAGACGCCGAGGCAGGGCGCCGGGCAGTGCTCCACCGAGGTGCCCGTGGAGTAGTCGTGGCCGGCGACGATGCCTTGGAGGAAGTGCCAGTAGCGCACGTGGAGCGGGTCGTCCAGGCGCAGTTGCTGGGCGACCTGGTGCACCTGTTCCGGCGAGCAGCGCGGGCCGCAGGTGATCTGGGCGACGTCGCCGGGGGCGGCGTAGAAGACGACGTAGACGATGACGGAGAGGGCGAAGAGGGTGGCGAGGGCGCCGACGGCCCGACGCAGCACGAATCCGGTGAGCCCGCTGAAGGCGCTCATGCGGTGTCCTCCTTGTCGGCCCCGGCCTCCCGCTTGCGGCCGGTGCCGACGCGCAGGCGGGAGGCGGCGCGCGGGTCGAGGGCGGTGCGCACGCCGTCGCCGAGGACGGTGAGGGCGACGACCGTCACGAACAGGGCGCCGGCGGGGAGCATCAGGTACTGCGGGGCGGCCTGGTACCAGACGTCGGCCGCGGTGAGCATCTGTCCCCAGGACGGGGTCGGCGGCTTCACGCCGACCCCGAGGAAGGACAGCGCGGCCTCGGTGGAGATGTTGATGGGGACGAGCAGCGCGGCGTAGGTGATGACCGGCGCGGCAAGGCCGGGCAGCAGTTCGCGGCGGGTGATCCGCCAGGCGCCCCAGCCGCTGAGCCGGGCGGCGGCGACGTAGTCCAGTCCCTTGAGGGTGAGCGTCTGGGCGCGGACGATCTTGGCGGTGTTGCCCCAGGCGATCAGGCCGATGACGAGGGCGACCAGGACCGGGCGAGGGAAGCTCTGCGGCACGATCGCGAGCAGCGCCAGTGACATGATCATCAGCGGCAGGGCGACGATGATGTCGGTGATCCGGCTCAACAGTTGATCGATCCAGCGGTTGCCGAGCGCGGCGCCGACGCCGACCGCGACGCCGATGGCGATCTGCACGACGGTCGCGGCGAGCGCCACGCCCAGCGAGACCCGCGCCCCGTAGACGAGCCGGGCGAACAGGTCGCGTCCGGTCTGCGGTTCGACGCCGAGCCAGTGGTCGGCGCCGGCACCGCCGAAGGCGCCGACGGGCACCCCGCCGCGCGCGGAGTCGATCAGGTCGGGGTGGTAGCTGGTCGGGTCCTGGCCCTCCAGCGCGGTGAGCAGGGGGGCGGCGAGCGCGACCAGGATGAGCAGGGCGACGACGGCCGCCGCGACGAGGGCGGCGCGCTGCGCGCGCAGCCGCCGCCAGAACGGGCGGGCCCCCGGGGCCGCCGGGACGGAGACGTCCGTCGCGGCGGCCTCGGAGGCGGCGAGTACCTCACTCACGGCGTCACTTCACCGCGACCTGGGAGATGTCCAGCACGCCGGTCCAGTCGCTGATCACGATGTTCTTGACGTCCTTGCCGTACAGGCGCTTGTAGACGGGGTGGAACAGCGGCACGGTCAGGGCCTGCTCGCCGATCTTCTTGTCCAGTGCGCCCCACCGCCGGGCGGCGGCGTCAAGATCGGTCAACTTGTTGATCGCGTCAATCTCGGTGTTGATTGACGTGTCGTTCAGCAGGCCGGTGTTGAAGTTGGCGCCGTCCTTGACGATCTGCCGGCCGTCGAAGATCGGGGCCAGGAACGGGCCGCCGGAGGGCCAGTCGGCGCCCCAGTGGGCCAGGAAGAAGCCCGGCTCGCTCTTCACGTCGTGGATCTTGGACTTGTAGTCGTTGTCCTCGAGCCCCTGGAGCTTGACCGTGATGCCGGCCTTCTTCAGCGCGTCCTGGATCGCGGTCGCGATCTCCGGGCTGGTCTCGAAGTCCTTGCTGTTGGAGTGGGTCAGGGTGACGGTGAGGCCGTTCTTGTGGCCGGCCTTCGCCAGCAGTTCCTTCGCCTTGGCGGCGTTGCCGGACGCCCCCGCCGGGAACGGGTCGTAGGGCGTGTAGCCGAAGGACTTCTGGTTCGGCAGGAAGGTGGTGGCGGGCTCGGCCAGCGCGGAGCCGCCCGCCGCGTTCACGACCGAGGAGCGGTCGACGGCGTAGGCGATCGCCTGGCGCACCTCGGGGTTGTCGAACGGCTTCACCTTCGGGTTGAACGCGATGTAGTTCGTGTAGCCGAAGTGTCCGGTGCCGACGCGGGCGGCCAGCGTCTTGTCCCCGCTGACCTTGGCGAGTTCGGCCGGGCCGAGGTTGGTGTCGGTGGTGACGGCGGCGGCGTCCGCGCCCTGGGAGGCGGAGAGCCGCTGGTTGATCACCGAGGAGTCCAGGCCGGAGCGCACGTCGATCCGGTCCGGGTAGGCCTTGCGCTCGGCGTCCGTGGCGGCCGACCAGTTGGGGTTGCGCTCCAGGAGAAGGTGCTCGCCGTCGTTCTCGTTCTTGACGACCTTGTACGGCCCGGAGGAGACCGGGTGCTCCTCGTACTTGGTGCCGGTGTCCTTGCTTTTGGGCACCGGCGCGAACTGCGTCTGGGTGGCCAGGAACGGGAACTCGCCCTCGGGCTTGTTCAGGTGGAACACGAGGGTCCGGCTGTCCGGCGTCTCGATCGCGGCCAGGCCCTTCTTGTCCTTGTAGGGACCCTGGTAGTCGGCGGCGCCGACCAGCCAGTCCCGCAGGTAGGGCGCGCCGCCGGAGAGCTCGGGGGCGAAGGAACGCTCGATGCCGTACTTGACGTCGGCGGAGGTGATCGGCGTGCCGTCCTCGTACTTCAGACCCTCCTTGAGGGTGTACGTCCACACGGTCGCGTCCTTGCTGGGGCGTCCGGTGTCGGTGGCGAGGTCGGGCACGACCTTCGCTCCGGCGGCGCCGTTCTCGCGGTTGCGGGTGGTGAGGGTGCGGAAGACGAGCGAGGGGACGTTGCCGCCGCCGGAGGTGTACAGGCGGGCCGGGTCGAAGTCCTCCTGCGGCTGGGCGTTCAGGACGCTGAGGGTGCCGCCCTTGTGGGGCCGCGCGTCGCCGCCGCCGCTCTTGGCATCGCCGTCCTTGGGGCCGCAGGCGGCGGCGCCCGCTGCCACGACCAGGCTGACGGATGCCGCGGCCACGCGGCGCGCTCTGACGGACGTTTGACGCATCGGAGTGACGACCTCTCGGAGGGTGTCCCGGATCGCGAGACAGATTGACGAGGAGTGAGACGAAGGTGAGCAGACGTCTGCCTCGGCGCGGGTCGTCGGGAGACCGTGGACGCACGGCCGCCGCGCTCAGGACACGAGCACGGAGGGGCCGTTCACGGCGAAGGGGGAAGCGATGCGACGCACGCGCCGGGGGCGGGCGTCAGCGACAGTGGATGTCGGCCACACAGAGGGCGGTCACGCCGAAGAGCGCCAGCTGGATGGCGGCGCTGTTGACGGCATGACGGGACCACATGCGCAGAAATATGTACGACCATTCGGCGCATTGTCAACATGATCCACACGTTGACGGTCAACTCGCGGGATAGGGCCAGGGGTTGGGCAGGCAGTGGATTCCGTCGTGGTCGAGGAACTTCGTCTGCTGCTGCATGACGGGCGCCAGGGCGCCGTTCTTCTGACAGCTGACATGGCCGTGGCCGAGCCGGTGGCCGACCTCGTGGTTGATCAGCATCTGCCGGTAGGCGTACATCGCGTCGCCGTAGGTCTTGGAGCCCTGGGCCCATCGATAGGCGTTGATCATCACGCGCTCGGTGGCGGCCGAGTCGCAGGAGACGTTGTCCTCGGTGGTGTCCAGTCCGGACTTGGCGCACCAGACGGCGGTGGTTCCGGGACTGGCCAGGGTGATCACGAAGTCGGGCTCACCGGAGGAGATCCGCTCGAAGGTGCGGGCGCCGCCGTGGGCCCAGCTGCGGCGGTCGTTGAGGGTCTTCTGCACGGCGTCGGCGAAGAGCGCGCCGTCCAGCCCGAGGCCCTGCTCGACGTCGACGCGGTAGGTGTACTTGCGTCCCCCGCCGGGCGCCTTGGCGAAGCCCGGCACCGCCTCGAACTTCCCCGAGCCCTTCAGCGCCGGACTGAGCGGGTACTTGGTGTCCATCTTCTCGGCGTACGTCAGCGTCACCGCGCGCGGGGACGGCGCCGGGCGCGCCTTGCCGTCCGGGGCCGCGGCGGCGTGCGCGTCGCCGGCACCGCCCGAGGCCGCGGGCGTCCCGGCGCCCGGGTGGCCGTCGGTGACCTGTCCGGCGACGACGACGGCGAGCACGGTGGTGACCGCGGCGGCCGCGATGCCGGTGAACGTCCGGCCCTTGGCGACGCCCTTGCCGCGGGCGGGGTCGCCGGCGCCCGGAACGGCGGCGCCCTCCGCGGTGCGGTCGCCGCCGTTCCGGGCGGGCGGGACGGCGGAGGCGGTGGGGGCGGGCTCGGCCGGGCGCCGCGGGGCGCCGGCGGGTCGGGGGGCGAAGACGTCGTCCTCCTCGTCGAAGGCGTCGAGGTAGTCCTGCCGGGGGCCGCCCGGAGGCGCCTGCCGCTGCCTCGGGATGGGCAGACCGGGGCCGGCGGACGGGGCCGTGCCGACGCCGCCGGCGGAGCCGCGCCGACCGCGCCCGCCGCCGTCCGCGTCCTCGCTCCGGGAGCCCAGCCGCCCCCAGCCGCCCCCGGCTTCCCGCTGCTCAGGATGCCCCCCACGCGCCTGCGGCACCCCCCGCGCGGGCGTGCCGTCGGACACCCCACGAGCCTGCGGAACTCCCCGCTCGGGCGTGCCGTCGGACACCCGCGGGACGCCGTGGGCGGGCGTGCCGTCGGGGAGACGGGGAAAACCGTGGGCAGGCGTGCCGTCGGGAAGGCGCGGGGCACCGCCGGCGGGCGTGGCGCCGCCGCCCGGGAAGCGCGGGACACCCCGGGCCGGCGTGCCGTCCGGGACGCCTCGCGCCGCGGTGCCCGCACCCGGCGCCTCGGCGCCGTCCTGACTCCCCCGGCCCTCTCGGCGGCTCCAGCGGCCTCGCCGTTCTTGGCCGTCCCGGCCTTCGGAGCCCTCCCGGCCCTCCTGGTCGCTGCGGCCCCCCGGGACATCCCGGCCGTCCCGGCCCTCTCGGCCGCCCTGCCCGTCCTGTCCGTCCCGTCCTGCGGTCGTCTGCGCGCTGTCGCCCTTGGGGGCGGGTCCGCGGCGGCTGTGCCGTCCCACCTGGCCCCTCAGCCCCCCATACCCGTGCTCATGCCGGTAGTCCCCGCATCGGTTGCCTCATGTCCCTGTCCGGCGGCTTCCGCCCCGGGCTCCGTCGATTCCCCCGGCTTACCAGATGACGGACCGCGCCGTGCCGGTTCCCTCCGCTGCCCGGTGTCCGTCAGCAGTTCGCGGAACGCGGTCGCGACCGTCTCGGGGTACTCCATCATCGCCACGTGGCCCGCGTCCGGCAGGGTGAGCAGCCGGGAGTCGCGGAACGCCCGCGCCGCCCGCCGCGCCATGCGGTAGCCCACGAGCTGGTCCCGGCCGCCGTAGACCAGCAGCGTCGGCGCGAGCACCCGCTCGGCCTGGCGCCACAGCCCGTGCTGGCCGCCCAGTGTGTACGCGTCCACGATCCCGCGCGCCGAGCGTGCCATCGCGTCCCAGAAGTACGGCAGCCGCAAGCGCCGTTCCATCTCGCTCACCGCGGTGCGGAAGCCCTCGGGCGTCACCCGATCGGGGTCGCCGTAGCACAGGGCCATGACGCCGCGGACCCGCTGCTCGGCCGTCCACTCCCTGGTGAGCCGGGTGAACAGCGCGGCCACGCCCGGCAGGGCGAGCAGCCCGGTCGGCACGGCTGAGCGCTGCACGCGCAGTTCGGGCAGCGCGGGCGAGACCAGGGTGAGCGTGCGCACGAGGTCGGGGCGGAGCGCGGCGACGCGCGTGGAGACGGCGCCGCCCAGCGAGTTGCCGAAGAGGTGGACCGGTCCGCGGCCGGAGGCGTCGAGGAGGCGGATCACCGCGCGCGCGTGCGCCGTGACCGAGTAATTGCCGTCGTCCGGCGGCGGGGAGTCGCCGAAGCCCGGCAGGTCGAGCGCCTCGCCGTCGACGGTGTCGTCCAGCAGGGCCATCAGCGCCGACCAGTTCTGCGAGGAGCCGCCGAGTCCGTGGACGTAGAGCGCGGGCGGCAGGTCCTCGCGGGCGGGGGGCCGGGAGCGCACCGTGAGGGTGATGCCCGGCAGTTCGACCGAACGCAGCCGTTCGCCCTCCTCGACCGCGACGGGCGCCACCCGGGGAAGAACGTTGGCGGGCGGCACGGGAGGCAGCTCGGTCGAGGACATGCGGCAATGTTACGAGACGATCACGTAGTGGTTCATGTGTTCGCCGTCACAAAGAGGCTCTGCATCGCCGCCGAGGGCCCCTCTTCGGGCCCCGCACGGCATGGCGTCCGGATCGGGTGTCTCCTACGCTCGTACAGAGGGCACCCGCACAGCCCCCGCTTCTCGCGGGGACGTCCACCAGAAGGGAGCCCAGCAATGGCATTCGACCCGACCGATCCCGACACGTTCGAGGACGAGACCGCCGCCGAGAACGGCACCGAGATCGACGTCGAGGCACCGGAGGGCGACGCCGCCGAACAGAAGACCGACGTCGCGCCGGAGGAGGACGACTCGCTGACGGAGGTGGACCCGGCCCGCGGGAGCGAGGGCGACCTCATCGAGCAGGCCCGGGTGGTCTCCCTCGACGAGGACGACTACCGGTGAGGCTCCGGGCGGCCGGGAGCGGCCGCCGGTGACGCGGGCGTCCGCCGGTGCCCCGCGCACCGGCGGCCCGCCCCCGCCGTGCGGCGGCGCGGGCGGCCCACGGCCGGACGGGCGGCTCGACGGGCGGCTGGACGGGGATGCGGCCGCGCCCGGCCTGGAACCATGTGAAACGTTCTGCGCCGTTTCGGAACCGTCCGGTCCGTGAAATTTCGTGCTCGCACCGCGCACAGTACGGTTACCGAAAAGTACGATGGCGGCGCGGCGCACACCGCACAAGGGACGACTTCGGGAGGCGGCGTGACAGCCATCGAGCAGACAGAGGCGGCACGCCCGCGAGGCACGCGCCTGCCGCGCCGTGCCCGGCGGAACCAGCTGCTGGGCGCCGCCCAGGAAGTCTTCGTGGCGCAGGGCTACCACTCGGCCGCGATGGACGACATCGCCGAGCGCGCCGGCGTCAGCAAGCCGGTGCTCTACCAGCACTTTCCCGGCAAGCTCGACCTCTATCTCGCGCTGCTGGACCAGCACTGCGAGTCGCTCATCCAGTCCGTGCGCAGCGCACTCGCGTCGACCACCGACAACAAGCAGCGCGTCCGGGCCACGATGGACGCCTACTTCGCGTACGTCGAGGACGACGGCGGCGCCTTCCGGCTGGTGTTCGAGTCGGACCTGACGAACGAGCCCCTGGTGCGCGAGCGCGTCGACAAGGTCACCAACGAGTGCGCCGAGGCGATCTGCGAGGTCATCGCCGAGGACACCGGGCTCTCCCGCGCGGAGTCGATGCTGCTCGCCTCCGGTCTCGGCGGGCTCGCCCAGGTCGTCGCCCGCTCCTGGCTGCACAGCGACCGCAGCGTCCCCCGGGACCAGGCGGTGCAGTTGCTGACGTCGCTGGCGTGGCGCGGCATCGCGGGCTTCCCGATGCACGGCAGCGACCAGCAGCACTGAGCGCCGCCGTCCGCACGGCGGGGCGCCGACGGCCGGTTCCGGCCGTTCTCCCGCGCGCTGTTCGCTCCTGGCGTGCCCCGGCGGAGCGTGTTCGTCCCCTCACCGGGCTAATGTGTGCTGGGTACGGCGCGGAAGGTCGCGCACTTCACTGACCGTCGGAGGGACATAGCCGTGGAGGTCAAGATCGGCGTGCAGCACGCGCCCCGCGAGATCGTTCTGGAGAGCGGTCAGAGCGCCGAGGAGGTCGAGCGGGCGGTGGCCGAGGCGCTGGCCGGCAAGTCGCAGCTGCTGTCCCTCGTGGACGAGCACGGCCGCAAGGTGCTGGTCCCGGCCGAGCGTCTCGCGTACGTCGAGCTCGGCGAGCCGGCCCCGCGCAAGGTGGGCTTCGGCGCGCTGTAGGCGCTAAGGCGGAAGAACAGGGGAGGGGCCCGGCGGTTGCCGCCGGGCCCCTCCCCTGTTCTCTCGGGTTCGCTGGTTCTCTCTGGTTCTCTCCGAGCGGGCGCCCGGTGCGCGGCCGGCTCACGGGAAACGCACAAACAGCCCATAGGGGAGGGTTGTGTTCCGCAGGTCAGGGGTATGACGGCATATGACCGTCAGCACCGGCCGACCGTGTGGGAGGGAACCGTGTTGTTCTTCGAGGCGCTCGGCTCCGCCGTGCTGGGCCTGCTGTTCGGCCTGGCGGCGTTCCACCGCCTGGCGCACCGGCTGCCGTCCCGGCCGCTGGTGCTGTCGACCGGCGTCGCGGGCGCCCTGTTCGGCGACTTCGTCACCCACAGCGCGCTGGGCTCCGCCTCCGTCCTGCCGAGCCTGCTCGGCGCGGTGGTCGTCTCGGCCGCCTCGCTCTCCCTGCTGCTGCGCCCCGCGAGGAGGATGCGCCGACGATCGGCGACGGCGTGATCCGCCGCCGACGGCGCCGGCGCCTCGCCTGACCGCGGAGGGCGGCCGCGCGGGAGCCGGGCTCAGGCGGCCAGTCCCAGGGCGGACATGCGCTTGGTGTGGGCCTCGGTGATCCGGGAGAACATCCTGCCGACCTCGGCGAGGTCGAAGCCGTCGGCGACCCCGCCGACCAGCATCGTGGACAGCGCGTCCCGGTCGGCCACCACCCGCTGGGACTGCGACAGGGCCTCGCCCATCAGCCGCCGCGCCCACAGCGCGAGCCGGCCGCCGAGGCGCGGGTCCGCGTCGATCGCCGCGCGCACCTTCTCCACCGCGAAACCGGCGTGCCCGGTGTCGTCCAGGACGGCCAGCACCAGCTCACGGGTGTCGGAGTCGAGGCGGGCGGCGACCTCCCGGTAGAAGTCGCTGGCGATCGAGTCGCCGACGTACGCCTTGACCAGGCCCTCCAGCCAGTCCGAGGGCGCCGTCTGCCGGTGGAAGCCGTCGAGGGCGGCCACGAACGGGTCCATCGCCTCGGTCGGCTCCGCGCCGATCTCGGTGAGCCGGTCGCGCAGCCGCTCGAAGTGGTGGAACTCCGCCGACGCCATCTTCGCCAGCTCGGCCTTGTCCGCCAGGGTGGGCGCCAGCTTGGCGTCCTCGGCGAGCCGCTCGAACGCCGCCAGTTCGCCGTAGGCGAGGGCGCCGAGCAGGTCCACGACCGCGGCGCGGTACTGCGGGTCGGCGGCGGCCGTCGCCCAGTCCTGGGCGGCGATCCCGGTGCGCGCGGGAGAGTCGGAGACGTGGTCGGGCTTGTCGGAGCTCGTCATGAAGCGCACAATAGCCCGCTCGCCGCGCCTCGGAAGGACCTGGTCAGCGAGTGTGACGACGACTACGTGACCAATTCGGCCATCGCGTGTGCGGCATTCCGGGGTATGGTGGTAATGCGCCCGCCGAGTACGCCGATGCATCCGCTGCGTTCGGACGTATGCCGACAGGGCGCACGCATGAGGATGCCCGGTCGGTGGCCCGATCGGCTCCGACCCGACAGCCCTCCCTGACCGTACGGCACTGTGCGTACGACGATCGGAGGGACACCCTCAGCGGTACGAGCGCTAGAGCGTCGGCTGTGGTCCTGTGCCATCGAGCCGCCCCCCGAGGCGGCCGACGTCCCCGGCACGGTCAGACGACACGACCCCCGCGCTCGCCTCGCGCCGCACACACACAGAAGAGGCAGCACCCTGACTACCACGTTCCGAGAACTCGGCATCCTTCCCGAGACCGCCGAGGCGCTGGAAGCCGTCGGCATCACCACCCCCTTCCCCATCCAGGAGATGACGCTGCCCGTGGCCCTCACGGGCACGGACGTCATCGGCCAGGCCAAGACCGGCACCGGAAAGACGCTCGGCTTCGGCCTTCCGCTCCTGGAGCGCGTGACCGTCCCCGCCGACGTCGAGGCCGGCCGCGCCAAGCCGGAGGCCCTCACCGACGCCCCGCAGGCGCTGGTCGTCGTCCCCACGCGCGAGCTGTGCACGCAGGTCACCAACGACCTGCTGACCGCCGGCAAGGTGCGCAACGTGCGGGTCGTCGCGATCTACGGCGGGCGGGCCTACGAGCCCCAGGTCGAGGCCCTGAAGAACGGCGTCGACGTCGTCGTCGGCACCCCCGGCCGACTGCTCGACCTGGCCGGCCAGAAGAAGCTGAACCTGAAGCACGTCAAGGCGCTCGTCCTGGACGAGGCCGACGAGATGCTCGACCTAGGCTTCCTGCCCGACGTCGAGAAGATCATCGGCATGCTGCCGGTCAAGCGGCAGACGATGCTGTTCTCGGCCACCATGCCGGGCGCGGTCATCGGTCTGGCCCGCCGCTACATGTCGCAGCCCACGCACATCCGCGCCACCGCGCCGGACGACGAGGGCGCGACGGTCGCGAACACCACGCAGTTCGTCTACCGCGCGCACAACATGGACAAGCCCGAGATGGTCGCGCGCGTCCTCCAGGCCGACGGCCGCGGGCTGGTGATGATCTTCTGTCGCACCAAGCGCACGGCGGCCGATCTCGCCGACCAGCTCAAGCAGCGCGGGTTCGCCTCCGGCGCGGTCCACGGCGACCTGGGCCAGGGCGCCCGCGAGCAGGCGCTGCGCGCCTTCCGCAACGGCAAGGTGGACGTGCTCGTCTGCACCGACGTCGCCGCCCGCGGCATCGACGTCGAGGGCGTCACGCACGTCATCAACTACCAGTCCCCGGAAGAGGAGAAGACGTACCTGCACCGCATCGGCCGCACCGGCCGCGCGGGCGCCAAGGGCACGGCGATCACCCTCGTCGACTGGGACGACATCCCGCGCTGGCAGCTGATCAACAAGGCGCTGGACCTGGGCTTCAGCGACCCGCCGGAGACGTACTCCACCTCGCCGCACTTCTTCTCCGACCTGGGCATCCCCGCGGGCACCAAGGGCATCCTGCCGCGCTCGGAGCGCACCCGCGCCGGGCTGGACGCGGAGGTGCTCGAAGACCTCGGCGAGACCGGTGGACGCGGTGCGCGCGGTCGGAACGACCGTGACCGCGGTGGCCGCGGCGGCCGGGACGAGGCGCGCTCCGGCGAGCGCGAGCGCTCGTCGCGGACCCCGCGCCGCCGTCAGCGCACGCGCGGCGGCTCGCTGGTCGACTCCCCCGCGGCGACCCCGGACACCGCGGCTGCGCGGTCCGAGTCGCCGGCCGCGGACGCCGCTCCCGCCACCCGCACCCCGCGCCGTCGCCGGCGCACGCGTGGCGGCGCCCCGGCCCAGCAGCCGGTGGCCGCCACCGCGGCGACCACGGTGAGCGAGCCGGCGGCGCAGGCCGTCGCGGCCGTGGAGAACACCGCGCCGGTGGAGGCCGTGGTCGCCACGGCTCCGGCCGCCGACGCGGTCGAGACGCCGGCGAAGCCGCGCCGCCGCCGGACCCGCAGGTCCGCGGAGGACACGGCGACGGCGCCGATCGAGCAGGAGACGGTGACCGCGACGGTGACCGCCGAGCCCGAGGCCGTGGAGGCCGCGCCGGCCCCGCGCCGCACCCGCAAGAAGGCGGCCCCGGCCGCCGAGGCGGCGGTGGAGGCGGCCGAGGCCGCCGAGGCGAAGCCGCGCCGTACCCGGAAGGCCGCCGTGGCCGCCGAGGCCGCCGAGGCGGTGGCGGACACCGTCGCCGAGACCGCGCCGCGCCGCCGCACCCGCAAGGCCGCCGAAGCCGTCAAGACGGCGGAGGCCGCCCCGGCGGAGACGGTGGAGGACGCCCCGGCCAAGCCGAAGCGCACCCGGAAGACGGCCGCGGCCGCCGCCGAGAGCGCCGTGGCGACCGCCGAAGGCACCGAAGCCGAGGCCAAGCCCAAGCGCACCCGCAAGAAGGCCGCCGAAGCCGCACCGACGGCAGAAGCCGACACCGCCGAAGCGACCGAGGCCAAGCCCGCCACGCGCCGCACCCGCAAGACGGCCGCAACGCCCGAAGCGGTGGCGGACACGGCCGAGGCCACCGAGGCCAAGCCGCGCCGTACGCGCAAGACGGCCGCCGCGGTGGAGGCCCCGGAGGCCGCCGAGGCGAAGCCGAAGCGCACCCGGAAGACGGCCGCGGCCGCCGCCGAGAGCGCCGTGGCGACCGCCGAAGGCACCGAAGCCGAGGCCAAGCCCAAGCGCACCCGCAAGACCGCGGCCACCGCCCCGGCCCCCGCCGAGGAGACCGAGGCCAAGCCGAAGCGCACCCGCAAGAAGGCCGCCGAAGCCGCACCGACGGCAGAAGCCGACACCGCCGAAGCGACCGAGGCCAAGCCCGCCGCACGCCGCACCCGCAAGACGGCCACCGCGCCCGAAGCGGTGGCGGACACGGTCGAGGCCGCCGAGGCGACTCCGCGTCGGCGGACCCGCAAGGCGGTCCCCGAGGCCGTCGCCGCGGGGATCCCGGCGCAGGCCACCGGCGAGCCGGAGGCCAAGCCGCGCCGCCGCACCCGCAAGGCCGCCGAGACGGCGGAGGCCGACACGACCGAGGCGACCGAGGCGAAGCCCGCCACGCGCCGCACCCGCAAGACGGCCGCAGCGGAAGCCTGACCCGGCACCCGCGACAGCGGCACCCGCACAAACCGACGGCCCGGCCCCACCCCCGTGGAGCCGGGCCGCCGGCATACCCGGACCACCTCACCCGGGCGGCCCCCGAACCGCGACGGGAACGCTGCCCGCGCGGGCGCCGGGCCGGGGTGTCAGGTCGCAGCCCGCCTGCGCGCCGGGCCGGCAGCCTCCGCCACGCAGGCCAGCCCAGCACCCGCAACAGCGACGCCCACACAAACCGACGGCCCAGCCCCGCCCACGCGGAGCCGGGCGGTCGACGCATCCGGACCCCTCACCCAGGGCGTCTCCCGAACCGCGAAGGCGGCGCTGCCCACCTGGACGCCGGGCCGCTGCCCAGGCGGGTCCTGGGTCGCTGCCGGGCAGGTCCCGGGTCGCTGCCGGGTGGGCGCCGGGTCGCTGCCCAGGCAGGTGCCGGGCCGGTAGCCTCGGCGCATGAGCAGGCCTCCTACCTTTGTTCCGCCGCCCGGTGCCCGGGCGTACCGGCTGCGTACCGTTCGTGGGGAGTTCGCCGTCGTCGACGCGCCCGTGGCCGTCGGTGTCGAGCCCCGGGGCGTCGCGCTGCTGCTGCCCGGGTTCACCGGCAGCAAGGAGGACTTCAACCCGCTGCACGAGCCGCTGGCGGCGCGCGGCTACCGGACCGTGGCCGTGGACGGGCGCGGTCAGTTCGAGTCGGCCGGACCGGTGGACGACGTATCGGCCTACGCGCAGGAGGAGTTGGCGCGGGACGTCCTCGCCCAGGCCGAGGCGCTCGGCACGGCACCGCATCTGGTCGGGCACTCGCTCGGCGGGCAGATCGCTCGCGCGGCCGCGCTGCTGGACCCCTCCGCGTTCCGCTCGCTCACGCTCATGTCCTCCGGACCCGCCCAGATCTCCGAACCGCAGCAGCAGCGCGTGAAGCTGCTGCGGGACGCGCTCGGGGTGCTGACGATGGGCGAGGTGTGGGAGGCCATCCAGGCGATGGAACCGCCCGAGGAGACCGACGCGGGACTGGACGCCGGGCTGGACGACCGGGCGGACCTGCGCCGCCGCTGGCTCGCCGGCAGCCCCGCCCAACTCCTCGCCACCGGGCGCCAGTTGTGCACCGAGCCGGACCGCGTCGCCGAACTCGCGGCGATCGGGCTGCCGTGCCACGTGCTGTCGGGCGCGCGGGACGACACCTGGCCGGTGCCGCTCCTGGACGACATGGCCCGGCGGCTCGGCGCCCGGCGCACCGTGGTGGAGGGCGCCGAGCACTCCCCCAACTGCGACCGCCCGCTGCCCACCGCCCGCGCGCTGGCCGACTTCTGGGACGGCAGCTGACCGTCGCCCGACGGCCACCGGCCGAGCAGCGCTAGTACTGCGCCTGGAGGTGGTCCCAGAAGCCGTCGCGCAGGGCGCGCCGCAGGTCGGCCTGGCCGCGCAGCGAGTACCGCAGCAGGCCCTCGGCCTCCACCAGGAGGTCCTGGTCGACGGAGCCGGGCAGGTAGGGGTGGCCGGGGAGGAGTTCGACCAGGGTGTCGCGGCCGCGCTCGGCGAGCCACTTCGCGGCGATCTGCGCGCCGACGAAGCGGACGTCCTCGCGGGTGGGCCGGTCCGTGCCCGTCGGGTCGTAGGCGACCGCGGTGCGCCGGGAGACGTAGGGCTTGAAGAACTCGAGGTCGAGGGTGCGCTGGCTGTCGACCTCCCACAGCAGCGGCTCGGCCTGGTTGCGGCCCTCGGGGGCCTCGATGCCCCACAGGTGGACCCGGGCGCCGTAGCCCTGGGCGGCCTCGACGGCGGAGACCAGGTCCTCGTCGCCGCCGAGCAGCGCGGCGTCGCTGATGGCGCGGTGCCGGGCCAGGGACTCCAGGTCCGAGCGGATGAGGGAGTCGACGCCCTTCTGCTGGTTGTTGGCGTTGAGGTTGCCGAGGCGGACCTTGACGTCGGGCAGCTCGGCGATGGTCTGCTGCTCGGCGGTGTGGATACGGCGCCGGGCGCCGTCGTACCAGTAGACGCGCAGCAGCCGGCTGTCGGCGAAGACGTTGCGGGCGCGGTCGATGAGCGCGTCGATCAGCCCCTCGGCGTCCAGGTCGAAGGCGCGGCGGTCCTCGGTCCCGGCCACCAGCCGGCCCGCGGCGGCGTAGAGGTACCCGGCATCGACGAAGATCGCGTGCGTCGAGGGGGTCTTGGCCACCTCGGCGAGCATGCGTTCCAGCAGCTCGTTGGTGCGGTCGATGCGGGCGGCCAGCGCCGCGGGGTCCTGGTTCATGGCCTCGTTCATCCCTTCCATTCTCCCGGTGGTCACCGTGCGAACACAACCGGTCCCGAACGGTCGACGAAACCAGACGTACTGGTCGGTAATTAGGCGTTCGAAAAATTTATTTAGCCAAGGGAATGTTTGTAACGTGCGGCCCGTTAGATAGGTACAGAGCACGGGCACCGATGCCCCGTACGCCGCCCTCACCCAAGTAATTCTCCGCAGGAGGATGACCAGACGAAGGGAGAAGCCCCATGCGCTTCGAGATCATGCGACTCGACGAGGTCGACGGGACCACCGTGGACACCACCGTCGTGGACGCCGCCTCCGTCAATCGGATCGTTCAGCAGGCCGCCGCGATCGGCCAGCGACTCTGGATCCGCCCGGCCGACACCCCGGCCTCATAACAGCGGGCCCGCTTTCGACACCACGAAGCCCCCGTACGGCGAGCTGCCGTACGGGGGCTTCGTGCGCGCTCCGGGCGTCCGGCGGGCTCAGCCGCCGCGGACCACCTGGGTGATCCCGTTGATGATCTGCTGGACGGCGATCGCGGAGAGCATCATGCCCGCCAGCCGCGTCACCAGGACCACGCCGCCGTCCTTGATGACCCGGATGATCAGCAGCGAGTAGCGCATCACCAGCCACAGCACCACGTGGATGGCGAGGATCGCCGACCACACCGAGACCTGGGAGGCCACGCTGTCGGCCTTCTGCACGGCGAGGATGACGGAGACGATCGCGCCGGGGCCGGCGAGCAGCGGCATGCCGAGCGGGACCAGGGCGACGTTGACGTCCTTGGTCGCCTTGGGCTCGTCGGTCTTGCCGGTGAGCAGGTCCAGGGCGATCAGCAGCAGGAGCAGTCCGCCGGCGATCATCAGCGCCGGCACCGACACGTGCAGGTAGTCGAGGATCTGGTGGCCGAGCACGCCGAACACGGCGATGACGCCGCCGGCCACGCAGACGGCCTGGAAGGCCATCCGCTTCTGCACCTTGCCGGGGCGGCCGGCGGTCAGCGCGAGGAAGATCGGGGTGATCCCAGGGGGATCCATGATGACGAACAGGGTGAGGAAGAGGGAGCCGAAGACGGCAGCGTCGAACATGGGTGCGGAACAGCCTTGCGAAAGCAGCACGGGAACAGACCCGTACCGGGGAGTGGGCGGGGGGCGCGGGGCGGGGTTCAGATCCCGCCGGCGCCCGGGACGGGGAATGCCCCGGTCGACCGCCGCGTGATCTCCCCGTACACCTCGGGGTCGGTCGTGAACGCGCCGAGGGCGACGGTCTTGCGGCTGCCGTGGTAGTCGCTGGAGCCGGTGGTGAGCAGGCCCAGCTCCTTGGCGAGGCCGCGCAGCCGCGCCCGGGTGTCGGGGTCGTGGTCCATGTGGTCGACCTCGATGCCGTCGAGGCCGGCGGCGGCCAGGTCGGCGATCCGGGACTCGGGGACCGTACGGCCGCGCTTGACGGCGGCCGGGTGGGCGAAGACGCAGACGCCGCCGGCGTTCTTGACCAGCCGGATCGCCTCGAACGGGTCCGTCTCGTGCTTGCCGACGTAGGCGCGGCCGCCGTCGGCCAGCCACTGGTCGGTGAAGGCGTCGCTCACGGTCGGCACCACGCCGAGTTCCACCAGCGCGGTGGCGAGGTGCGGCCGGCCGACCGAGCCGTCGCCCGCGATGCGTGCGACCTGCTCCCAGGTGACGGGCACGCCCAGCGCGTTCAGCTTGTCGATCATGCCCTTGGCGCGCGGCACCCGGTCGTCGCGGACCAGTTCGCGCTCGGCGAGCAGGGCGGGCTCCTCGGGGTCGAAGAGGTAGGCCAGCATGTGCATGCTGACGCCGTCGACCCGGCAGGAGAGTTCGGCGCCGGTCACGAGGGTGAGCCCCGCGGGCAGCGCCGCGACGGCCTCGGCGTGGCCGCGGGTGGTGTCGTGGTCGGTCAGCGCCACGACGTCCAGACCGGCGGCCGCCGCGTTGCGCACCAGCTCGGCCGGGCTGTCCGTGCCGTCGGACGCGGTGGAGTGGGTGTGCAGATCGATGCGCACGACACGGACTCCAGGCGGTGACGGGACGGAGGGGGACACCCAAAGGATAGCGGGCGCCCGAGCGTGCCCGTCACACCCGCGACGCCCGGCCGCCCCCTACAGCCGAGCCGTCCGGACATCCCCTACAGCCGAGCCGTCCGGACATCCCCTACGGGGTTCCCGCCGACCTCACGGCCGCAGCAGCCGGGGCGACAGCGCCCCGCACGGCACGAGGTCGACCTCCGCGCCCGCGTCCCGCAGATCGGCGAGGACCAGCTCGTCGTACATCAGCAGGCCGGACTGCTCGGGCCAGACCACCGCCCACAGCCACAGCCCGAGCGCCTCGCCCGCGAAGACCGCGCGGTCGACGGGCGCGCCGGAGACGTGCCACAGCGGGGTCGGCCGGCCGCCGGCCAGGACCTTGGCGTCCGGCGGCTTCTCGACGTTCAGACAGGGGCCGGGGTCGGGGCCGTCGATGCCGGCGTAGCGCGCGCCGAGGCCGACGCCGAGTTCCTCGGCGACCAGGATGAGTTCGCCCATGCCGCCGAGCGGGCCGGGTCCGGAGCAGGCCACGGCGGTGGCGCGACCGCCGCTGCGGTCGTCGCCCGCGCTGGCCACGCCCGTGAACAGCCAGCCGACCGGCAGTGGCCACGGCATCCACACCGGCACCTGGGTGCGGTGCACGACGACGCCGAGGGCCTCGACGCTGGGCGGTATCACGGGCTGCACCGGGTGCACGGTCCCGTGGACATCGCACTGCCAGGAGTCGTTGAAGAGTCCGGGAGCCCTGACCCGGCCACCGCACTTCGGGCAACTGGGTTCGCCCCTCATAGGGCTCCACGGTCCTACCCCGACCGCGTCACGTCAAGGACGATCACCCGTCCGGCGGCGCGCTCCGCACGCCCCCACCAGGACCAGGTAGATGCATATTGCATTAATTAGCTGAGCTAACTTACTATGTGCATACACCAACCATCTGGTTCACCGAGAGCACACCGGGACCGCTCGGCTCCGTCCCGGGATTGGAGAAGGCATGGCCGCGGATCCCTTCGACGCGGGGGCGGGCAGCCTCCTGCGGCAGCCGAAGGCAGTCTGGGCGACGGCCGGCGCGTCCGTCGTCGCCTTCATGGGCATCGGGCTCGTCGACCCGATCCTCCCCTCCATCGCCAAGGGCCTGGACGCCACCGCGAGCCAGGTCTCCTTGCTGTTCACCTCCTACTTCCTGATCACCGCCGTCGCGATGCTGGTGACCGGCTTCGTCTCCAGCCGCATCGGCGGCAAGAAGACGCTGCTGCTCGGGCTCGCCCTCGTCGTGGTCTTCGCGGGACTGGCCGGCACCTCGGGATCGGTCGGCCAACTGGTCGGCTTCCGGGCCGGCTGGGGCCTGGGCAACGCGCTGTTCGTCTCCACCGCGCTCGCGGTCATCGTCGGCGCGGCGGCCGGCGGGAGCGCGGCGGCGATCCTGCTCTACGAGTCCGCGCTCGGCCTCGGCATGGCCTGCGGACCGCTGCTGGGCGCGCTGCTCGGCGACGCCAGCTGGCGCTACCCGTTCTTCGGCACCGCGTTCCTGATGGCCGTCGGGTTCCTGTGCGTCACGGTGTTCCTGAAGGAGCAGCCGAAGCCGGCCCGCAGGACCTCGCTGCTGGACCCGATCAAGGCGCTCGGCCACGGCGGTCTGGCCTCCGCGGCCGCCTCCGCGTTCTTCTACAACTACACGTTCTTCACCGTGCTCGCCTTCACCCCGTTCGTACTGAACATGACGCCCTACAAGTCGGGCGCGGTGTTCTTCGCCTGGGGCGTGCTGCTGGCCGTCTTCTCGGTGATCGTCGCACCGCGGATGCAGGAGCGCTTCGGGTCGCTGAAGGTGCTCGGCGGGTCGCTGGTGCTGCTGGCCGCCGACGTGGTCGTGCTGGGGTACGGCGACCACACCACCGCGATCGTGTGCACGATCCTGTCCGGGGCGTTCATCGGCGTGAACAACACGGTGTACACGGAGCTGGCGCTCGGGGTCTCCGACGCGCCGCGGCCGGTGGCGAGCGCCGGGTACAACTTCGTGCGGTGGTTCGCGGCCGCGGCCGCGCCCTACCTCGCGCCGAAGATCGAGGAGTGGAGCGACATCCACGTGCCGTTCGTGGTCGCGGGGGCGACCGCGCTGGTGGGCGCGCTCGTCGTCCTGGTGCGCAGGGGCGCGCTCGCGCACGAGGCCGAGGAGTTGCGGCCCCGCCATGCCTCCGAGGACGGGGTCGCCGTCTTCGCCAAGTGAGCCGCCAGGTGTCCCGACGACTGACTCGCCAGGTGTCCTCCGGAGGGGTTCGTCACTCCAGGGGCACCGAGGTCCGCGACGGGTCCCTGAGGTCCGTGCCGTGGTTCAGCCAGCGTTCCTGGAGGGCCTGGGCGCCGTGCACCCGCTTCCAGGCGGCCTCGTTCGGGGTCATCGGCAGCAGCGGCAGGAAGCGGACGGGGTCCAGGGGCTCGTCCAGCTCCAGGTCCGCCACCAGGCCGCCCGGTTCGGCCACCAGGACCGAGGTGAAGGGCGCGCCGGGCCACAGCGCCTCGCCCACGTCCAGTGAGGCGCCCGGCGCCACGACCACGCCCTCGACCTGCGGGGAGGCACCGAGCACGGCGAGCGGGCGGAGCACCTTGTCGGTGTCGGCGAGGCCGGCCCGCACCGACAGGACCAGCTCGGCGCGCGGCCCCTTGACCGGGTCGGCGACCACGGCCGTGGGGTCCGCCATGGGCTGGGCCGACATGCCGAGCGTGGCGTAGCGGACGAGGGCGCCCTCCGCGTCGGAGTCCCGGAAGCGCAGCACCTCGACGCGGTCCGTGCCGAGGAAGGTGACCGCCGCGCGCGCGTCCGGATCGCCCAGCGCGGAGCGCAACCGGGCCTCGACCAGAGGAAGAACATCTGCCATGCCGCGAGCATAGAACTCGTCAGTACCCGGCAAAGCGGCACCTTGACACGTCGGCTGACTGATAGTCTTACCCGGCGGTTCGGGGCAGCACGCAGAAGCGTCGCGTATCGAGTCCCGACGCCGTTGAAACTCCCCTGACGGGGCACCCTTCAAACAGGGTATGGATCGTCCCTCACGAGGGACCGGCCGGAGGAGGTGGGGCTGGCATGGATCGAAGTCGACCGTGCAGTAGCACCCGCTCTTCCCGCCGCTGATGTAGCTGTTCCGGCTCCGGCTGACCCGCCACCTCTCGCGTTCGTGCCGCCGCGCACGTCTACGGAAGAGCACTTCGTCTCGTCCGTCGGATCGTCCGGTCCGGCTGATCCGTCTGGTTCGTCTGATCCGAGTCAGTGACGAAGCCCGCCACCGCGACGGTGCGGTGCTCCCCGCTTTGTGGACGTGCGAAACATCCTTCTTCTGCCCGACGGGCGGAAGACCCTTGGCAGGACGTCCTCATTCCGGGCAGTTCCGACCGGCGCCCGGCGCCTCTTCGTCGCTCCTCACGAAGGAGCCCCGCCATGTCGATGATCCGTGACCTGCGCGCCGCCGTCCGTCCGTCCCGCCCGGCGCAGCGCAAGGACAACGGCGGCACCTACGACACCACCCGCGACCCGGCGACGCCGTCCGCCGTCGTCGACTGCGCCGTCTACCGCGACGGCGCCCGCCTGGAGACGCCCGCGCCGCTGACCCCGCAGGAGGCGATGCGCCTGGTGCGGCGCGACGGCGGCTTCGTGTGGATCGGGCTGCACGAGCCGACCGAGGCGGAGTTCGCCGGCATCGCCGGAGAGTTCGGGCTGCACCCGCTGGCCGTCGAGGACGCCGTCCAGGCCCACCAGCGGCCCAAGCTGGAGCGCTACGACGACACCCTCTTCACGGTCTTCAAGACCATCCACTACGTCGACCACGACCGGCTCACCGCGACCAGCGAGGTCGTGGAGACCGGCGAGGTGATGTGCTTCACCGGCCGGGACTTCTTCATCACCGTCCGGCACGGCGGCCAGGGCTCCCTGCGCACCCTGCGGCACCGGCTCCAGGAGGACCCCGAGCTGCTGGCCAAGGGCCCCTCGGCGGTGCTGCACACCATCGCCGACCACGTCGTGGACGGCTACATCGCGGTCGCGCACGCCCTCCAGGACGACGTGGACGACGTGGAGACGGAGGTGTTCTCGCCGGGCCGCGGCGGCACCGCGCGCGGCACTGACGCCGGGCGGATCTACCAGCTCAAGCGCGAGGTCATGGAGTTCAAGCGGGCGGTGTCGCCGCTGCTGCGGCCCATGCAGCTGCTGAGCGAGCGGCCGATGCGGCTGATCGACCCGGACATCCAGAAGTACTTCCGTGACGTGGCCGACCACCTGGCCCGCGTCCAGGAGCAGGTCATCGGCTTCGACGAACTGCTCAACTCCATCCTCCAGGCCAACCTCGCCCAGGCGTCCGTGGCGCAGAACGAGGACATGCGCAAGATCACCGCGTGGGCCGCGATCATCGCCGTGCCGACGATGGTGTGCGGGGTGTACGGCATGAACTTCAAGCACATGCCCGAGCTGCACTGGAAGTACGGCTACCCGGTGATCATGAGCGTCACGGTCGTGATCTGCCTCGGCATCCACCGCACGCTCAAGCGCAACGGCTGGCTGTGAGCGGGCCGGGCTCCGTCCCGCGGCGCCTCGTTACCCTTCTGCCATGACAAGCGCGCTGCTCGACCGGGCCCTCATCGAGGAGGCCACGAAGAAGTCCGGCCTGATCTGGGTCAAGGGCCCCGGCACGCCCGCCCGCGCCCTGTGGCACGTCTGGCACGAGGGCGCGGCCTGCCTGGTCGGCGACGGTCCCGGCGAGCAGCCGCTGCCGCACCTGACCGACGGGGCGGCGGCCGAGGTGACGGTGCGCAGCAAGGACAAGGGCGGCCGGCTGGTCACCTGGCCGGCCCGGGTCGTGGAGCTGGCGCCGGAGTCGGAGGCGTGGCGGGAGACGGTGGCCGAGCTGAAGGGCAAGCGGCTCAACGCCCCCGACGGCGAGGCCATGCCCGAGCGGTGGGCCCGTGAGTGCCGGGTGCTGCGGCTGGAGCCGGCCGGGGCGAGCGAGCCGCTGCCGGACGGTTCGCTGGCCGAGGCGCCGCTGCCCACCCCGGCGACCACCCGCCGGCCGGCCCCGGCGGCCCTGCCCCGCCTGCTCCTGAAGAAGCGCCGCCGCACGTGACCTTCCGGGGCCGCCGTTCCCTCGGCACCTGACCTTCCGGGGCCGCCGCCCCCCGGCGCGCGGCCCGCCCCGGCCGCGCCCTCAGGACGTCGGCAGCTGCTTGCCGTAGTCGACCGTCTGGTCCTTGGCCGGCTGGGTCAGCGGAAAGTCCTTGTTCCACTCCGAGAAGCCGAGCGTTCCCGCGCCGCCGGCGCGCTGCAGGCGCAGCGGGTACGGGCTGCCCTCCAGGGAGACGTCGAGGGTGCCGCCGGTGCCGCCGGCGCCGGTGAGGCGGATCGTGCGGACGCCGGACGCCTCGTGACGGCCGTCGGTCGCCAGCGTGCCGTGCAGCGTGAGCAGGCCGTCCAGCAGCGCCTTCTTGTCGGTGAAGCCGCTGAAACGCTGGTAGGAGGGGTCGCCCTGGGGCACCTTCACGTACTTGCCGTCGAGCTTGCCGGCCGCCCCGCCGTCGCCCTTGCCGGCGTCGTCAGCGTGGTTCCAGAAGGCGGCGTCCGCCTTCAGGTAGAGCTGCTCGCCGACCCGCAGCAGTCCGAAGGCGACGCCCTGGGAGGTGACCGAGCCGGTGCCGCCGTCGGGCTTGAGCCGCATGTCGAGCCGGTACGTACGGCCGTTGCTGACCACGTCGCCGGACACGTGCACGGCGCCGGCGGAGTCCGCCGCCGCCCTCGTCCTGGACTGGATCTGCGCGGCCGGCAGCTTGCCGACCCCGTTGGTGCCCGCGTCCGGGTCGTCCCCGGAGCACCCCGTCAGCCCCGCGCCCGCGACGACGGACACGGCGCACAGCGCGCCCCTCAGCACGGTCCGGCGGATACGGCCCCGGGGAATCGCAGTCACAGGTGGCGCTGCCTTTCAGACGCGAGCGGCGGATGCGCGGCGGGCCAAAGGACGCGGGGCGGATGCCAGGGCGGCGCCCGACGCGGCGTACCGCAGCGTACCGGGGCCGCGGCGGGCCCACGGAGCCGGTCCGTCCGGACCCCTCACCAGGGCGTATCGGAACGGGACGGGCTAGCCTGAACCCGACCTGAGCGGGCAGGGGAAGGACACCGTCGAAGAACACCACCCCACCCACGCGATGCCCTCGGCATCACGGAGCACGCAAAGGAGGCGCACCCATGGCAGCCGGCGCCCCCCGGATCTTCGTCTCGCACCTCGCCGGTGTCGCCGTCTTCGATCCGAGCGGCGACCAGGTGGGCCGCGTGCGCGACCTGGTCGTCATGCTGCGCGTCGGGCGCAAGCCGCCCCGGCTGCTCGGCCTGGTCGTCGAACTGCCCACCCGGCGCCGCATCTTCCTTGCCATGACCCGGGTGACGAGCATCGAGTCCGGCCAGATCATCTCCACCGGCGTGCTCAACGTGCGGCGCTTCGAGCAGCGGCCCACCGAGCGGCTGGTGTTCGGCGAGCTGATGGACCGGCGGGTGACGCTCGTGGAGAGCGGCGAGGAGGTCACCGTCCTGGACCTGTCGGTGCAGCAGCTGCCCGCGCGCCGCGACTGGGAGATCGACCGGGTCTTCGTCCGCAAGGGCCGCAGGAGCGGCGCCTTCCGGCGCAACAAGGGAGAGACGCTGACCGTCGAGTGGTCCGCGGTGAGCGGGTTCTCGCTGGAGGAGCACGGGCAGGGCGCGGAGAACCTGCTCGCCACCTTCGAGCAGCTGCGCCCCGCCGACCTCGCCAACGTGCTGCACCACCTCTCCCCCAAGCGGCGCGCGGAGGTCGCCGCCGCCCTGGACGACGACCGGCTCGCCGACGTGCTGGAGGAACTGCCCGAGGACGACCAGATCGAGATCCTCGGCAAGCTGAAGGGGGAGCGCGCGGCCGACGTGCTGGAGGCGATGGACCCGGACGACGCGGCCGACCTGCTGGCCGAGCTGCCGGTGGAGGAGCGCGAGCGGCTGCTCGGTCTGATGCAGCCCGCCGACGCGGCCGACATGCGCCGGCTGATGTCGTACGAGGAGCACACGGCGGGCGGTCTGATGACGACGGAGCCGATCGTGCTGCGCCCGGACGCGACCGTCGCCGACGCGCTGGCCCGGGTCCGCAACCCCGACCTGTCGCCGGCGCTCGCCGCCCAGGTCTACGTCTGCCGGCCGCCCGACGAGACCCCGACCGGCAAGTACCTGGGCACGGTGCACTTCCAGCGGCTGCTGCGCGACCCGCCCTACAGCCTGGTCGGCTCGCTGCTGGACGACGACCTCCAGCCGCTGGCGCCGGACGCGGAGCTGCCGGTGGTCGCCGGGTTCTTCGCCGCCTACGACATGGTGGCGGCGCCCGTGGTCGACGAGTCGGGCTCGCTGCTGGGCGCGGTCACCGTGGACGACGTGCTGGACCACATGCTGCCGGAGGACTGGCGGGAGACGGAGTTCCACCTGGACGACGAGGGGGTGGTCGGCCATGGCGGCTGAGCGCGAGGGCAACCGCGAGCGGCACCCGGTGGGCGCCACGGCGGCCGGCCGGCCGCAGCGCGCCCGGCTGGACCAGCCGCGCGCGCTGCGGCGCCGGCTGCTGCCCGAGTGGGACCCGGACGCCTTCGGCCGGCTCTCCGAGCGCATCGCCCGCTTCCTGGGCACCGGGCGGTTCATCGTCTGGATGACGGTGGTGATCATCCTCTGGGTGGTGTGGAACATCGCCGCGCCGGGCGCGCTGCGCTTCGACCAGTACCCGTTCATCTTCCTGACCCTGGCCCTGTCCCTCCAGGCCTCCTACGCCGCTCCGCTGATCCTGCTCGCGCAGAACCGGCAGGACGACCGCGACCGGGTCAACCTGGAGCAGGACCGTAAGCAGAACGAGCGGTCGATCGCCGACACCGAGTACCTGACGCGGGAGATCGCCGCGCTGCGCATGGGCCTGGGCGAGGTGGCGACCCGCGACTGGATCCGCTCCGAGCTCCAGGACCTGATCAAGGAGCTGGAGGAGCGGACCGACGGCCACCGGCCGCCTGCCGTATTCCCGGCGGATCACCCGCGCGGACGTGACATGGACGACCGCTGACGGGGGTCCCGGGGCGACGGCCGCGCGCCGTACCATCGTTGGCATGGTTACGGAAGACGCGGTGCGCGAAGCGCTGGCGACGGTTGACGACCCCGAGATCCACCGGCCCATCACCGAGCTGGGCATGGTCAAATCGGTGGAGATCGGCGCGGACGGGGCGGTCGCGGTCACCGTGTACCTGACGGTCTCCGGCTGCCCGATGCGCGAGACGATCACGCAGCGGGTGACCGACGCGGTCGCGCGCGTCGAGGGCGTCACGCGGGTCGGCGTCTCGCTGGACGTGATGAGCGACGAGCAGCGCAAGGAGCTGGCGAACGCGCTGCGCGGCGGCCAGACCGAGCGCGAGGTCCCGTTCGCCAAGCCCGGCAACCTGACCCGCGTCTACGCGGTCGCCTCCGGCAAGGGCGGCGTCGGCAAGTCCTCGGTCACGGTGAACCTCGCGGCGGCGATGGCGGCCGACGGCCTGAAGGTGGGCGTGGTCGACGCCGACATCTACGGCCACAGCGTGCCCCGGATGCTGGGCGCGGACGGACGTCCCACCCAGGTCGAGAACATGATCATGCCGCCGTCGGCGAACGGCGTGAAGGTCATCTCCATCGGCATGTTCACCCCGGGCAACGCGCCGGTGGTCTGGCGCGGCCCGATGCTGCACCGCGCGCTCCAGCAGTTCCTCGCGGACGTGTACTGGGGCGACCTGGACGTCCTGCTGCTCGACCTGCCGCCCGGCACCGGCGACATCGCGATCTCCGTGGCGCAGCTGGTCCCGAACGCCGAGATCCTGGTCGTGACGACGCCCCAGCAGGCCGCCGCCGAGGTGGCCGAGCGGGCCGGTTCCATCGCCGTGCAGACCCACCAGAAGATCGTCGGCGTGGTGGAGAACATGTCCGGGCTGCCCTGCCCGCACTGCGGCGAGATGGTCGACGTCTTCGGCACCGGCGGCGGCCAGACGGTCGCCGACGGGCTGACCCGCACCACGGGCGCGTCGGTCCCGGTCCTCGGCTCCATCCCGATCGACGTGCGGCTGCGCGAGGGCGGCGACGAGGGCAGGCCGGTCGTCCTGTCCGACCCGGACTCCCCGGCCGGCTCGGCGCTGCGCGCCATCGCGGGCAAGCTCGGCGGCCGCCAGCGGGGCCTGTCGGGCCTGTCGCTGGGCATCACGCCGAGGAACAAGTTCTAGCCGCGGCGAGGCTTCGTACGACGCGAAGGGCGCCGTCCCCACCGGGGGCGGCGCCCTTCGCCGTGCGGTCCGCCGGGTCCGTGTACCGGTCGGACCGGTCGGACCGGTCGGACCGGTCGGACCGGTCAGGCGTAAGCGGTGATGTCCTTGACGACGGCGAAGCCGAGCCCGTACGCGCTCATCCCGCGCCCGTACGCGCCCAGGTGCACCCCCTGCTCGGTGGTGCCGGCGAGCACCCAGCCGTACTCGGAATCGCGGTAGTGGAAGGCCGCGGGGACGCCGTCCACGGGCAGGGACAGCGTCGACCAGTCCGGGCCGGACAGGTCGTCGGCCAGCACCCACGCCGTCTCGGTCTGCTGGTCCAGCCAGTCGTCGCGCAGGGCGTGGTCCATCTGCATCGGCCAGGTGAAGGACAGCAGCCCCACGCCGGCCAGCCAGGCCGCCGAGGAGACCGTGGTGGCCTCCAGCCGCCCGGTCCCGTCGGCGAGGTGCCGGACGGGGTTGGCGGCGACGGTGACGACGACGGCGAACTTCTCCTTGGGCTCGTCCGGGGACCCGGAGACGAACTCGTTGCGCAGGGAGGGCTCGTCGCCGTGTCCGATCGAACCGTGTTCCACGGAGCCGTCGGCGGAGGTGCCGACCTGCATCAGCCAGCGCGGGCCCGTGAAGGCCTCGTCGAGGCCGTACCACGGGAAGGGCGCCGGCAGATAGCCGTCGACCGCGCGCCGGGCGGCGGGGGCCGGTTGTCCGCCCTCCCCGGCCGGCGCCTGCGCCACCGCCCTACTTGTCGTCTCCATCTGCCCGGACGCCTCCTCGCTCTCGTCGGACCGGGGCGGCCCGCCCCCCTTCGGGCGCACCCGTCCGGTCCGCACAACAACTCGGCAGCATATCCACCCCGCCTCGGGCAGCCCGGAAGCTCCCGGCGCTCGGGGTGCGGGAGGACCCGTTCAGGCCGCGCGTGCCGCGCCTGCGGCACGACGGTGTGACGACGATATGACGCGCATCACGGCGATATGACGGTATGACACGCCTCACACCGCCGAGAACGACTCAGGTGGCGTCCGCGTCGAAGGGCGGCCGGTCGTCGTCGGCGCCCTCGGGCTTCTTCGTCATGTCGATCCGGGCACTCCCCGAGGACGGGGAGGACGGGGAGGACGGGGTGGCGGTGTCGCGGCTGTGCACCGCGTCCGTGACCTCGGCCATCTCCTTCTTCAGGTCGAAGCCGTTGCGGATCTCCTTCAGCCCCAGGTCGTCGTTGTCCAGCTGCTTGCGGAGGAACGCCTTGGGGTTGAGGTCCTCGAACTCGAAGTCCTTGAACTCCGGGCCGAGTTCCTGACGGATGTCCTGCTTGGCACTCTCGGAGAACTCGCGGATCTTGCGGATCGTGCGCGTCACGTCCTGGATGACCTTCGGGAGCTTGTCCGGACCGAACACGAGCATGGCCAGGACGATGATGGTCGCCAGCTCGGGCAGTCCTATGTCGTTGAACACCTGAAGCTCCTTGCGATGTCCGTGGTCCTCGGCCCTCGGGCGGTCCGGTCTGTACGGGTCCATCCATGGTCCGGGCCGGCTCCACGGTACCCGCAGCACGCGCGCGACCGGTACCGTCCCGAGGTGTCGGACCGCGTGTACACGACGAGATTCGCGGTGCGTTCGCCCGGCGTTCGCCCGCGCCGCACGCGTCTCGCGCCCGTGCGGCGCGGTTCAGCCGCCGGCGGACCCGAGCACGAGGGTGACCTCGCGGGCCCGGCCGCCGCTGCGGACGGTGAGCCGCAGGCGGTCGCCCGGCCGGTGGGCGCGGGTCCGCACGATCAGCTCCTCGCCCGAGTGCACGGTCCGGCCGTCCACCGCCGTGATCACGTCGCCGGCCTTGATGCCCGCCTTGGCGCCGGGGCCGCCCGGGGTGACCGGGGCCCCGCCGTCCCGGCTCTTGTCGCCGACCCGGGCGCCGTCCCCGGTGTAGTTCATGTCGAGGGTCACGCCGATCACCGGGTGGCTGGCCCTGCCGGTGTTGATCAGCTCCTCGGCGACGCGCTTGGCCTGGTTGACCGGGATGGCGAAACCGAGCCCGATGGAGCCGGCCTGGCCGGTCTGCACGTCGGAGCCGGTGTCGGCGCTGCGGATGGCCGAGTTGACGCCGATGACGCGGCCGCCGGAGTCGAGCAGGGGGCCGCCGGAGTTGCCCGGGTTGATGGGCGCGTCGGTCTGGAGCGCGTCGACGTACGACACGTCGCCGCCGTCGCCCTTCTCGCCGCCGGCCGTGATCGGGCGGTCCTTGGCGCTGATGATGCCGGAGGTGACGGTGTTGGCCAGGTCGAAGGGCGCGCCGATGGCGACGACCGGGTCGCCCACCTGCACGTTGTCGGAGTTCCCGAGCGGCATCGCGGTCAGCCCGCGTACGCCGGTCACCTGGACCACGGCCAGGTCGTAGCCGGTGTCGCGGCCGACGACGCGGGCCTTGGCGGTCTGACCGCCGCTGAACGTCACCGATATGGCGCCGCTGGACGCGGCCGGCTCGACGACGTGGTTGTTGGTGAGGATGTGACCGAGGCCGTCGAGCACGAAGCCGGTGCCGGTGCCCTGCTCGCCGGAGCCGGACACGTGCAGGGTGACCACGCTGGGCAGGGCGCGGGCGGCGATCCCCGCGACGCTGTCCGGGGCGCGCCCGGCGGGCTCCTTCCCGGCCTGCGGCAGCTCTACGGCGCCGATGCCGCCGTCGCGTTCGAGGACGGCGCCGACGAGACCGCCGAGCACGCCGGAGACGAGCGCGAGGGCGAGGGCACCGCCGACCAGAGCGCGCCGCACCCTGCGGCGCCGCTGGGCCGCGCCGCGCTGCGCGGCCCCGCTCTCCTGAAGCGGCGCGACGGCCCAGGGGTCGTACCGCCCCCAGGGATCACCGGCCCCGGCCGGCCCCTCCCCTCCCCCACCGTCCGCCCCGGAGGGCGGCGACACGGAGGCGGCGCGCTCGCCGGGGGCCTGCGCGGGCGGCACGAAGGGGGCGGGTGCCTCCGCCGGGGCCGGGGGCGGCACGAAGGGGGCGGCTGCCTCCGCCGAGGCCGGGGGCGGCTCGGCGGAGGCGGCCGCTCGGGTGGCGGGAGTCGCGGGCGCGGGGAACGGCGAGGTGGGGGCGGACGCGTCCGCCGGGGGCGTGGGGCGGGGCAGGGTGGGGTGCTGGACGGGCGGGGCGGGGGCCCAGGGGCCCGGTTCGCCGTAGGGCGGGGTGTCGTAGGGGTCGGGGTCGTGCAGGGGGCTGGGACGCGCGGACACGGGCGCGGGAGGCGTGGCCGAGGTGTCGTCGGCGAGCGGTGCCGCGGGCTGCTTCGTGAGAACCGGCGGCGGCGGACCCGGCGACACCGCCTCCGCCGCCCCGGTCCCCACCGCGGTCTCCGCCGCCGCCTGCGGCGGGTGGGCGGACGCGGCGGCTGCTCGGGCAGACCCGGGCACCTCCATGGCCTGCGGCCCTTGGGGCGGCACGGTGGTGGCCCCGGCGGTCCCGGACGTCTCCGGCCCTGCGGGGCGGGCGAGTTCGAAGTCGGCGTCGGCAGACGGGGCGGGGGTGCTCTCCGAGGGGTGCCTCAGTTCGTAGTCGCCGTCGTCGCGCGGCCTGGACGGCGCGGCCGTACGGGGTTCCCCCTCAGCGGCGGGCGAGACGGCATCGGCCGAGCCGACGGCAGGCGAAACGTCGTCGGCCGGGACGGCGAGCGACGGGGCCTCGGCCGCGACGGCAGGCGAGGCTGCGTCAGCCGAGGCGGTGCGGGCAGGGGCGGCGGCCTCGGGAGTGGGAGGCGCGGCGGCGGCCTCGGGAGCGGGCGGCGCGGCGGCGGCCGGGGCGACGGCGTCAGGGGTGGGTGGTGTGGTGTCGCCCGGGGGGCGGGTGCGGGTGCGCCACCTCGGGCGGGTGGACTTCGTGGGCTTGCCCTCGTTCATGCTCTCCCCACAGGTGCCCGCGGCACGCCCCCAGCACGGAGGACGCGCTTCGTCGTCTCCGCGCCCCGACCGGTGTCATGGGCGCGACCACCAGGATTCAACCAGGTTCGCGGGCCACCGCGCAGAGACCGGTGGACGACCGGTCAGTGCGCGGTGCGCGCGGCGGCGGAGCCGGAGGGGTCCGGCGCCGGGGTGGCGGCGGGCGCGGCCAGCAGGCCGGGCGGGGTGAACCCCGCCTCCGCCGACCAGCCGGTCAGCGAGATCGGCGGCCGGGCGCCGAGCGGGCGTATCAGCGGCGAGAGCATGGCGGCGCCGGTCAGCACCGGCGTCGTCATCGCCCGGTCCCCCGCCGACTGCTGCCCGGCGGCCGACGGCCGCGCTCCGGGCAGCAGGGGCGCGGACAGCGAGGTGGGCACGAGCGGCGCCGTACCGGAGGAGGACCGCTGGCCCTGGGCGGACACGGGGCCGGCCGGCTGGCGGCGGCGGGCGGCCTCGGGCCACGTCACCGCACCCGCGCCGCCGGCCGCCGTACGCGCCGGAGTCACATTGCTGCCGGCGCCGGAGCCCCCGCGGGCCTCCGCCGCCGTGTCGCCCACGGCGCCGGTGGTCACCCCGCCGAGCGCGACCGCGGCCAGCGACACCGCTCCGGCGGCGACGAAGGCGAACCGCAGCCCGCGCGAGGCCGACCGCTCACCGTCGGGACGGCCGACGGGATGGACGCGGAAGCCCTCCGCGGCGTCCGGGCGGTGCGGGTGCGGCTGGGCCGGGACGTAACCGAACTCGAACCGCTCGCGGCGCACGCCGAACACCCCGGACGCCCCGGAGTCCTGGGAGCTCCGTCCGGGCAGTGCGGGAAAGCCCGCGTCGTCCAGGGGCGAGCCGCCGTCACCGCCGCCGGGCAGGCCCTGGAGCCGGGCCAGGAAGCTCGCGGAGGGCGGCGGGGGGGCCGTCTCCGCGAAGACGTTCTTCAGGCGGCGCTGCGCCTCCACCTCCGTCCTGCACTTCAGGCAGGTGGCCACGTGCGCCAGGACGCGCTCGCGCGCCTCATGACCCAACTCTCCGTCCACCAGGGCGGAGAGCCGGTCTCCCAGATGCTGTTCCGCGAAGCCGCTCGCGGCGGATTCGGGTCGGGAGCCACTCACGCGGTCGCGCCTCCTCCCCCCAGCGCGGGGACCCGGGCCACGAAACCGCGCCGCTCGGCCCGGCGCGCCTCGGGCGAGCGGTGCGCGAGGGCCTTGCGCAGCTGCGAGCGGCCGCGGTGGATCCGGGAGCGCACCGTGCCGAGCTTGACGCCGAGGGTGGCGGCGATCTCCTCGTAGGACAGCCCCTCGATGTCGCACAGGACGACCGCCGCCCGGAACTCCGGGGCGAGGGTGTCCAGCGCCTGCTGGACGTCCGCGTCGAAGTGCGCGTCGTTGAACAGCTGCTGCGGGGTGGGCTCCTTGCTGGCCAGCCGCTCGGCGGCGTCCTCGCCGAGCGCGTCGAAGCGGATGCGCTGCTTGCGGCGGACCATGTCCAGGAAGAGGTTCGTGGTGATGCGGTGCAGCCAGCCCTCGAACGTGCCCGGGGTGTAGGTCGACAGGGAGCGGAAGACGCGGACGAAGACCTCCTGGGTGAGATCCTCGGCGTCGTGCTGGTTGCCGGTGAGGCGGTAGGCCAGGCGGTAGACGCGGCCGCTGTGCGTGCTGACGATCTCCTCCCAGGTGGGCGGAGTCCACGCCTGCCCGTCCGCGTCGGTGGAGAAGGTCGCGGTCTGGGCGAAGCCGTCGGCGCGGCTCGGGTCAGCGGCTGTGTCGGTCACGGATTTCGGCCTGCCCGCCGATCCGAGAAGGCGCCGCAGCGCTCCTCCCCGATCCACAGGCACAGCCGCACCTCCCCTGTCGGCTCTGGTGGTGTCCAGTGGAGCCCCTACCATAACCACCTCGCCCGTTAGCTCCGGATAAGCGGTTTTACGAGAATTTGACACCCGCTGCCCGGCCCGGGCCGGCCGCGTCAGCACGTGTCCCGCGTCCCGATCCATCCCATATCCCCCGTCCTGCCCCCGGCCGGTCCCGGCGCCCCCGCGCCGCCGCTTCGCACACCCCTTCAAACGACCGGTCCCATCTGCGGGTTCCCGGCCCCAACGGATACAGTCACGCCCGAGGCATCCACGGGACATAGGAGAGGGTCATTACCGGCAACCGGCAGACGAGCTCGGCGTTCGCCGACGCCTATGTCGCCGAGGACGAAGCTCTGCTCTGGGCCCGGGACCGGGCCAGTGACGCGGGGCTGCGCTCGGTGTCACCCGGCGCGGGCGCGGCCCTGCGCCTGCTCGCCGCCACCGCGGACGCCAAGGCGGTCGCGGAGATCGGGACCGGGACCGGCGTCTCCGGCATCCACCTGCTGCACGGCATGCGCCCGGACGGGGTGCTGACCACCGTGGACCCGGAGCCGGAGCACCAGCAGTTCGCCCGGCAGGCCTTCCGGGCCGCCGGCTTCGCCAGCAACCGCGCCCGCTTCATCCCCGGCCGCGCCCTGGACGTGCTGCCCCGGCTCGCGGACGCCGGATACGACCTGGTCTTCTGCGACGGCGACCGTCAGGAGTTCCTGGACTATCTCGCCGAATCGTTGCGCCTGCTGCGACCGGGGGGCCTGGTGGTGTTCGAGGGCGTCTTCGCGCACGGGCGGACGGTGGACTCCGGGCCGCAGCCGACCGAGGTGCTGCGGCTGCGCGAGCTGCTGCGCACGGTGCGCGAGAGCCCCGATCTGGTGCCGTCGCTGCTGCCGGTGGGCGACGGCCTGCTGTGCGCGGTCAAGCGCTGAGGCGCGCGGTCAACGGGCTCGATGAGCGAAACGACCGCCCCGGCGCCGCATGCGGCGCCGGGGCGGTCGAAAAGGATCTGTCCGCTCGCGCGTCAGCCGACGACCTTCTTGAGGGCGTCGCCGAGCGCGTCGGCCTCGTCAGGGGTCAGCTCGACGACGAGTCGACCGCCGCCTTCGAGCGGAACGCGCATGACGATGCCCCGCCCCTCCTTGGTCACCTCGAGCGGGCCATCACCCGTCCGCGGCTTCATGGCCGCCATGCTCGTACCCCTTCCTGAAACCCAGCTCATCGTCTAAGCCGACGCCCCACCGAAGGGCACGCGTGATCAGTGCCCCAAAGGACGCAGGACACGCGACACCGGCATCGAACACATTGCTTCCCAGCCATTATCCCGCATCCCAGGACCCGATGACCAACATCAGCAGGCATCGCTTGGGCAACGCGCGCGAGCAAAACCACCCAATTCGGCGATGTGGCTGCGATACTGCGCGCCCGCGCCGACTTCCTCCGCCGTCCGGCCCGGCGGAATTCTTTGACGCAGGTCACACGTCCGCTCCGCGCCGCGGCCGGTGATCTCCGTCATGCTGTCCTTCGGACCCAGCACGTACCGAGCGGTACGCCTCAGAACCGCCACACCGGAGGGGATGTCCCATGGCCGACACCGTGCTCTACGAGGTGAGCGACGGACTCGCGACGATCACGCTCAACCGCCCCGAGGCGATGAACGCGCTCGACGTCGCGACCAAGGTCGCCCTGCGGGACGCGGCCGAGTCCGCGGCGGCCGACGCCGCCGTGCGCGCCGTCCTGCTCACCGCCGCCGGGGACCGGGCGTTCTGCGTGGGTCAGGATCTCAAGGAGCACATCGGGCTGCTGGCCGCCGACCGGGAGAGCGGCGAAGGCCGGACGATGAGCACCGTCGCCGAGCACTACAACCCGATCGTGCGGGCCCTGGCGGGCGCCGCCAAGCCCGTCGTCGCGGCGGTCAACGGCGTGGCCGCCGGCGCCGGCTTCGGCTTCGCGCTCGCCGCCGACTACCGGATCGTGGCGGACACCGCCGCCTTCAACACCTCCTTCGCGGGCGTGGCGCTCACCGCGGACTCCGGCGTCTCCTGGACCCTGCCGCGGGTGGTGGGTCCCGGCCGCGCCGCAGACCTGCTGCTCTTCCCGCGCAGCGTCTCCGCCCAGGAGGCCTACGAGCTGGGCATCGCCAACCGGCTGGTGCCGGCGGCCGAGCTGCGCGCCGAGGCCGAGAAGGTCGCGCGGGCGCTGGCGCAGGGTCCGACGGTGGCGTACGCGGCGCTCAAGGAGGCCGTTGCCTACGGTCTGACGCACTCCCTGGCCGAGACCCTGGAGAAGGAGGACGAACTCCAGGGGCGGGCCGGGCAGTCCGAGGACCACGCCATCGCCGTACAGGCGTTCGTGAACAAGGAGAAGCCGAAGTACCTGGGCCGCTGATCCGGACCGCCCCGGCCCCTCGGGGGGCTCAGGGGCGGCGGCGGGCGACGCAGTCGGCGAGGTGGTCGTCGACCAGTCCGCAGGCCTGCATCAGGGCGTACGCCGTCGTCGGGCCGACGAAGCGCAGGCCGCGCTTCTTCAGGGCCTTGGACAGGGCCGTGGACTCGGGGGTGACGGCCGGGACGTCGCCCAGCGCCCGGGGCGCCGTACGGGCGGCCGGATCGGGGGCGTGGGACCAGATCAGGGCGTCCAGGTCGCCCGGGGACCAGTCGGCCAGCACGCGCGCGTTGGCGAGGGTCGCGTCGATCTTGGCACGGTTGCGGATGATGCCGGCGTCGGCGAGCAGGCGCTCGCGGTCGGCGTCCGTGAACCGCGCCACCGCGGCGATCTCGAAGCCGGCGAAGGCGGTGCGGAAGCCGGGGCGGCGGCGCAGGATCGTGATCCACGACAGCCCGGACTGGAACGCCTCCAGGCTGAGGCGTTCGTAGAGGGCGTCGTCGCCGTGGACCGGGCGGCCCCACTCCTCGTCGTGGTACGCCACGTACTCCGGCGCGGACAGCGCCCAGGGGCAGCGCAGGCCGCCGTCCGGGCCGGCCACCGGCGCGCCGGCCGTCAGCGCGGCGCCCACCGTCGTCTCGACGGTCACCACGTCGTTCGTCGTCATGTCGCCGGTCGCCGCCTCGTTCGTCGTCACGTCCTCGGTCCCGCCTCGTTCGCCGTCACGTCCTCGGTCCCGCCTCGTTCGTCGTCGCGTTCGTCGTCGCCGGCGTCGCGCGGTTCTTCGTCGTCGCGTCGGCCGTCATCGCTGGTCCTCCGGGCCGGGCTCGGCCGGGCGGGCGTGGGCCGCGGCGGCGCGGGCGCCGGCCAGCGCGGACTCCAGCTCGGCGATCCGGGCGTCGCGCTCGGCGAGCTCCGCGCCGAGCCGGCCGAGGGCGTCGTCCACGTCGGCCATCCGGTAGCCGCGGACGGTGACCGGCAGCCGCAGGCTCTCCAGGTCGGCGCGGCCCAGCGGCCGGTCCGCCGGCAGCGGGTCGTGCACCAGCTCGGGCGCCGCCTCGGACAGCGGCGCGCGGCCCTCGCCGCCGCCCACCACCGCCAGGGTGACCGCGGCGACCACGACGGCGAGCGCCACGACCAGGAACAAGAACATAACCATCGCTGGGGTCCCCACGGAGTCCGTCGTATGTGTCAGGGTCCGATCGTGCCATGCGACGCTGACGGTTAGGGTCGCAGGCGGCCGAAGACCGACAGCGTACGAGGAGAGGTCACAGGGGATGCTCAGGCTGGGCAAGCGCGAGTTCGACGCGCACGAGCCGGTGGTCATGGCGATCGTGAACCGGACCCCGGACTCCTTCTACGACCAGGGGGCCACGTTCCGCGACGAGCCGGCCCTGGCCCGGGTGGAGCAGGCGATCGCCGAGGGCGCCGCGATCGTCGACATCGGCGGGGTGAAGGCCGGGCCGGGCGAGGAGGTGTCCGCCGAGGAGGAGGCGCGGCGGACGGTGGGGTTCGTGGCCGAGGTGCGGCGGCGGTTCCCCGAGGTGATCATCAGCGTGGACACCTGGCGGGCGGACGTCGGCGAGGCGGTGTGCGAGGCGGGGGCGGATCTGCTGAACGACGCGTGGGGCGGCGTCGATCCGCGGCTCGCGGAGGTCGCCGCGCGGTACCGGGTGGGGCTGGTGTGCACGCACGCGGGGGGCGCGGAGCCGCGGACCCGGCCGCACCGGGTGGTCTACGAGGACGTCATGGCCGACATCCTGGCGGTGACGGTGGGGCTGGCGGAGCGGGCCGTCGCGCTCGGGGTGCCGCGGGAGTCGGTGCTGATCGATCCCGGGCACGACTTCGGGAAGAACACCCGGCACAGTCTGGAGGCGACTCGGCGGCTGGGGGAGATGGTGGAGACCGGGTGGCCGGTGCTGGTGTCCCTGTCCAACAAGGACTTCGTGGGGGAGACGTTGGACCGGCCGGTGAAGGAGCGGGTGGTGGGGACGCTGGCCACGACGGCGGTGTCGGCGTGGCTGGGGGCGCGGGTGTACCGGGTGCATGAGGTTGCCGAGACTCGGCAGGTGGTGGACATGGTGGGGGCGATCGCTGGGCATCGCGGGCCCGCTGTCGCCCGGCGGGGGTTGGCGTAGGGGGGTGGGGGCCTGGGGCTGCGCCCCCTGGCCCCCCTTGGCCCTGCGGGCCTGCGCCTCAGGGGGTGGGGGTGGTGGTGTGTGCGCGGGTGCCGGCCCGGTGGGGGCTGGTCGCGCAGTTCCCCGCGCCCCTACTGAAGCGGGCGTTCACTCAAGAGCGCGCCCATGCGGCGGAGCCGCACAATGACACAGCCCCGCGCCCCTTTACAGCGGGCGTTCACTCAAGAGCGCGCCCATGCGGCGGAGCCGCACGACGACACGGCCCCGCGCCCCGCGCTACTTGCCCGCTTCCTTTGACATCAGGGCCACCGCCTCCTCCTCGTCGTCCGTGACGTGGAAGAGGGTGAGGTCGGCCGCCGCGGCCTTGCCCTGGGCGATGAGGGTGTTCTCCAGCCAGTCGACCAGGCCGCCCCAGTACGCCGTGCCGAACAGGACGATGGGGAAGCGGGTGACCTTCTTGGTCTGGACGAGGGTGAGGGCCTCGAAGAGCTCGTCGAGGGTGCCCAGGCCGCCGGGCAGCACCACGAAGCCCTGCGCGTACTTCACGAACATCATCTTGCGGACGAAGAAGTAGCGGAAGTTCAGGCCGATGTCGACGTACTGGTTCAGGCCCTGCTCGAAGGGCAGCTCGATGCCCAGGCCGACCGAGGTGCCGCCGGCCTCGCAGGCGCCCTTGTTCGCCGCCTCCATCGCGCCCGGGCCGCCGCCCGTGATCACCGCGAAGCCCGCCTCGACCAGGCCCCGGCCCAGCCGTACCCCGGCCTCGTACTCGGGTGAGTCCACCGGGGTGCGCGCCGAGCCGAACACGCTGATGGCGGGCGGGAGTTCGGCCAGGGTGCCGAAGCCCTCGATGAACTCCGACTGGATGCGCAGCACCCGCCAGGGGTCGGTGTGCACCCAGTCGGTGGGGGCGCGCTCGTCCAGCAGCCGCTGATCGGTGGTGCTGGCCTGGACCGCGCCCCGACGTCGGAGGACCGGCCCCAGGCGCTGCTCGTCCGGTGGCTGCTTCTTGCCCTCGGGATTGCCAGTAGGCATGTGCGCTCCCTCCGCTTGCAGGTCGTTCCACCTCAGCGTAGATCCACTCGGGTTACGGGCGGGGGACCCCGGCATGTCCGCCCCGCGGCGGCGTGCCGGGGCCGGGAGCGGAGATCAGTCGGTCAGCCAGGCGCGCAGGCGTTCCTCGCCGGCCAGGATCTTCGCCGTCTCCACCCGCTCGTCCCGCTTGTGCGCGAGGATCGGGTTGCCCGGACCGTAGTTGACGGCAGGGATGCCCAGCGCGGAGAAGCGCGACACATCCGTCCAGCCGAACTTGGGCTTCGCGGCGCCGCCGACCGCCGCCACGAAGGCCGCCGCGGCCGGGTGGCCGAGTCCGGGCAGGGCGCCCGGGCTGTGGTCGTCGATCACGAACTCCTCGACGCCGCAGTCGGCGAAGACCTCGCGGACGTGGGCGACGGCCTCCTCCTCCGTGCGGTCGGGCGCGTAGCGGAAGTTGACGGCGACGACGCACTCGTCGGGGATGACGTTGCCGGCCACCCCGCCCGAGATCCGCACCGCGTTGAGGCCCTCGCGGTACTCCAGGCCGTCGATGACCGGGTACCGCGGCTGATACTCGGCCAGCCTGCGCAGGATCGGCGCGGCGGCGTGGATGGCGTTGGAGCCCATCCAGGAGCGCGCCGAGTGCGCCCGCTCCCCCGCGGTCCGCAGCAGGACCCGCAGGGTGCCCTGGCAGCCGCCCTCGACCTCGCCGTCGGAGGGCTCCAGCAGGATGGCGAAGTCGCCCGCCAGCCACTCCGGGCGGGCCTCGGCGACGTGCTTGAGGCCGTTCAGCTCGGCGGCGACCTCCTCGTTGTCGTAGAAGACGAACGTCAGGTCGCGGTTGGGGGCGGGGACGGTGGCCGCGATGCGCAGCTGCACCGCGACGCCGGACTTCATGTCGCAGGTGCCGCAGCCCCACAGGACGCCGTCCTCGTCCAGCCGGGAGGGGACGTTGTCGGCGATCGGCACGGTGTCGATGTGGCCGGCCAGGATGACGCGCTCGGACCTGCCCAGGTCCGTGCGGGCCACGACGTTGTTGCCGAGGCGGTCCACGGTCAGGTGCGGCAGGGCGCGCAGGGCGGCCTCGATCGCGTCGGCGAGCGGCTTCTCGGTGCCGCTCTCCGAGCGGAAGTCGACGAGCCGCGCGGTCAGCCGCGCGGCGTCCTGGGTGAGGTCGAGCGGGGTTTCGGGCATGTCCGGACCCTAGGGCCTGTCCGTGCCGTCCGGCGAACCGGCCGTGCGACAGACCGGCCGTGCGGCAGACCGGCCGTGCGCCGGACCGGCCGTGCGGCAGACCGGCCGTGCGGCGCGGCGCAGCGCGCGCACCGGGCTCGGCAGCCCCGCCCGCCTCAAGTACCTTGTACGCGTGCCAGAGCCGTCCGCCTCTCCGCAGCGCCGTGGCCGCCTCCTCAGGACCGGGGCGGCCTTCGCCGTCCTGCTCGCGGTCGCCGGTTATCTCGTGGTGCAGTACCTGACGGGCGGCACCGGGCCCGGCTGCAAGGTCGTCTCCGCGGGCGGGGGCGGCACGTCGTACGCGTTCACGCCGGAGCAGGCGGTGAACGCGGCGACGATCGCGGCCGTCGGCACCGGGCGGGACCTGCCGGAGCGGGCGGTGACCATCGCGCTGGCGACCGCCTTGCAGGAGTCGGGCCTGCGCAACATCGAGCACGGCGACCGGGACTCCCTCGGCCTGTTCCAGCAGCGACCCTCGCAGGGCTGGGGCACGCCGAAGGAGATCATGGACCCGACGTACTCGGCGGGCGTGTTCTACGAGCACCTGGCCAAGGTCCCCGGCTACCAGGGGCTGCCGCTGACGGTGGCCGCGCAGCGGGTGCAGCGCAGCGGCTTCCCGGAGGCGTACGCCAAGCACGAGCCGGACGCGACGCTGCTCGCCGCCGCCCTGACCGGGCGTTCCGCGGCCACGCTGACCTGCCAGGGCCGCCCCGGCGCCGCGCGCGCCGCGGGTCCGGACGCGGTGCGGGCGGCGCTGGTACGGGACTTCGGGCGGGACGCGGTGGAGGAGGCCGGCGCGGAGGTGGGCGGCGCGGTGACGCCGACGCCTGTGCCGAGCGCGCCGTCCTCGGGCGCGCCGTCCTCGGGCGCGGGCGGGCGGACCGTGACGCTGCCGGTGCGCTCCGGCGAGGGCGCCGACGGGCGCGATGTGCGCGAGCGCGGCTGGCAGCTGGCGCACTGGGCGGTGGCCAACGCCTCCGCGCTGCACATCGAACGGGTGACGTACGCGGGGCGGGAGTGGACCGCCGGGGTCACCGACGGGGCGTGGCACACGACGGACGCGAAGAACGGCGACGGCACGGCGGCCGAGGCGAGCGCCGTGCGCATCACCACCGGCCGCTGACCCGGCCCCGGCGCCTCACCACCGGCCGCTGATCCGGCCCGGACACGTTCCTGGCGGTTCCCGGACAGCCGTGCGGTTCGTCGCTCGCCCGGGTCATATGACGGTGTCCCGGGCGGCGGGGTGCGCAGGTTTTCGTGCCGTCACCCCCGTGCTCGCCGAAACCCTTGGGAACACAAGGCCGTAGGGGCGTGGCGCCCGCCTCGGAGGTGGACGCTTTGTCCTACTTCCTCCGGAACCGATAATGCGACACATTGCCAACTCTTTGCGTCGGCGCGCCGCAACCTTCCCGGGCTTCGAGCGGTAGTCACTGCGTCCGAGCCCGGTCGGCCAACTTCCGGGCCGGGTCGAAGACTTCAAGGTTCACTTCCGTCGAAGGAGCAACATGTCCCTCCCCCTGACCCGCCGGATCGCCCGTGCCGCGCTCATCGTCGCCGCGGGAGCGGCTGCCGGGGTCGGTGCGGCCGGCTCCGCCGGCGCTGCCCCGCAGCTGCCCGCCAGCCCGAACCTCGGCGGCCTGACCGCGCTGGACGGGGCGCACGTCGGCAACGGCGTGGACGGCGCCGCGCAGCAGGTGGCCGGAGTCGCGGGCGGCACCGGCGGCAAGACGGTCGAGCAGGCGGTGCCGACCGCGGGCAGGACCGGCGGCAAGCTCGTCAAGCAGACCACCCCGGTGGCGCAGAAGACGGCGGGCGAGGCGACCGGCGCCGCGGGCGGCGTCCTCGGCGACACCGCGAAGACGGCCACCAAGGGCGGCGTGCCCGCCGCCAAGGGCCTGCCGGTCTCGGGTCTGCCGCTGAGCTGACCGCCGCGTCCGCTCGCCACCGGGCGGCCGAGAGCGTCCGGCCCGCCGCCGGGTGGCCGAGCACCGGCGCTCGCGCGCCTCGTACGCACCTCGGTGCCTCACGCGCCTCAAACGTGCCTAGCGCGCCTCGTACGCGCCGACGGGGCCCAGGAGAACTCCTGGGCCCCGTCGGCGTGCGCGGGCCGGCGTCCGGCCCGCGCCGTGGGTCAGAGCCGGGCGACGGCCGCCGCGATCCGCTCGTCGGTCGCCGTGAGGGCCACCCGTACGTGCCGGTCGCCGGCCGGGCCGTAGAAGTCGCCCGGCGCGACCAGGACGCCGCGCTCGGCGAGGTGGGCCACGGTGTCCCAGCAGGACTCGTCACGGGTCGCCCACAGGTAGAGGCTGGCCTCGCTGTGCTCGATGCGGAAGCCGTGGTCGAGCAGCGCCTGCCGCAGCAGGGTGCGGCGGGCGGCGTAGCGTTCGCGCTGCTCGCGGACGTGGGCGTCGTCGCCGAGGGCCGCCACGACGGCCGCCTGGGTGGGCGCCGAGGTCATCATGCCGCCGTGCTTGCGGATCTCCAGCAGCGGTCCGAGGACGGCCGGGTCGCCGACCAGGAAGGCGGCGCGGTAGCCGGCCAGGTTGGACCGCTTGGACAGCGAGTGGACCGCCACCAGGCCGTCCACCGAGCCGCCGTTGACGTCCGGGTGCAGGACCGAGACGGGGTCGGCCTCCCAGCCCAGTTCGAGGTAGCACTCGTCGGACAGGACGAGGACGCCGTGCTCGCGGGCCCAGGCCACGATCCGGGTCAGTTCCCGCTTGCCGAGGACCTTGCCGGTGGGGTTGGACGGCGAGTTCAGCCAGAGCAGCTTCAGGTGCGCCGGGTCCAGCTCGGTGGGGTCGTCGTAGGCGACGTACTCGGCGCGGGCCAGGCGGGCGCCGACCTCGTAGGTGGGGTAGGCCAGGCGCGGGAAGGCGACCGTGTCGCCGGGGCCCAGGCCCAGCTGGGTGGGCAGCCAGGCCACCAGTTCCTTGGAGCCGACGATCGGCAGGACGTGGCGGTGGGTGACCCCGCGGGCGCCCAGGCGCCGCTCGGCCCAGCCGGTGATCGCGTCGCGCAGCTCCGGCGTGCCCCAGACGGTCGGATAGCCGGGTGAGTCGGCCGCCGCGACCAGCGCCTTCTGGATCAGCTCGGGCACCGGGTCGACCGGCGTTCCGACGGACAGGTCGACGATGCCGTCCGGGTGGGCGGCGGCCGTCTTCTTGTACGGCTCCAGCTTGTCCCAGGGGAAGACGGGAAGCCGGTCGGAGACTGCGGACACGGGGATCAGGCTCACTTTCGCTTGCGGAAAACGCCTCGGTCCCGCACAGCGGTCGGAGCGCTCGGGGCGATCAGGCCGTACGGGACCGGGGCGGCGCGGCGCGGGACCGCCGGAGTGCTACTCGCCCTGCGGCGGCAGCGCGGCGACGAACGGGTGGTCACGCTCGATCAGGCCCAGCTTGCTGGCGCCGCCGGGGGAGCCGAGCTCGTCGAAGAACTCGACGTTGGCCTTGTAGTAGTCCTTCCACTCCTCCGGCGTGTCGTCCTCGTAGAAGATCGCCTCGACCGGGCAGACCGGCTCACAGGCACCACAGTCGACGCATTCGTCCGGGTGGATGTACAAGGACCGCTGGCCCTCGTAGATGCAGTCGACCGGGCACTCCTCGATGCACGCCTTGTCCTTCACGTCGACACAAGGCTGCGCGATGACGTAGGTCACGCTGTCGTTCCTCCTCGATAGGGCGCTGGCGGGCCTCCACAGGCTCCGCCGCCTGGCGCGCGGGAGCGCGGCGTCGTCGATGCCCCCCCTAGTATCTCCGTTCTTGGGCATGATCCGAACAGGAGGGGTGGACCGACCTGTGGAAATCTCGGGGGCAGGACGCCTCGTGGTCCGTATCACCGCCGCTGACGTGGGGAAACGCGTCTCCGTACGGCGCTTGGGCGAACCGGGTGGCCGGGGCGAGAAGTTCACCGACACGATCGGCGTTCTCACATCATGGGACGACGGTGTGCTGCTGATCACACAAAAGGACGGGGCGAGCGTCCGGATCGCGGAATCGTCACTGGTCGCGGGCAAGGTCGTGCCCCCGGCCCCGGCCCGCCGGCGCGGTCCCGCGGCCTCCTACGCCGAGCTGTCCCGGGTCGCCGCGCGGGCCTGGCCGCCGGTGGAGAGCGAGCGGCTGGGCGAGTGGGTGCTGAGGGCCGCGGGCGGGTTCACCCGGCGGGCCAACTCCGTGCTGCCGCTCGGCGATCCGGGCGTTCCGCTCGACGCGGCGGTGGCCGCCGTACGACGCTGGTACGGCGAGCGCGGGCTGCCCGCGTACGTCCAGACCGCCACCGGCGCCGAGGGCACGCAGGAGCTGCTCTGCGCCGAGTTGGAGCGGCGGGGCTGGACGCGCGAGGTGAGCGCCGAGCTGTGGACCGGCGCCCTGGCGCCGGTCGCCGACCGGCCCGAGGGCGCCGGCGGGCACGGGGTCGTGCTGTCCCGCACGGCCGACGAGGCGTGGCTTGCGCGCTACCAGCGCAAGGGGGTGAGCGAGGTGGCCCTGAAGGTCCTGGGCGGCGGGCCCTCGGTGTGGTTCGCGTCGGTGCCCGGCGAGGGCGCGGGCGCGCCCGCCGCGATCGGGCGCTGTGTCGTGGACGGGCGGTGGACGTCCTTCGCCGCCGTGGAGGTGGACCCGGCGCTGCGGCGGCGGGGGCTGGCGACCGCCGTCATGGCCGCGCTCGCCGGACGGGCTCTCGAAGAGGGCGCGTCGGCCGGCTGGCTCCAGGTGGAGGCCGGCAACACCGGCGCGCGCGAGCTGTACAGCCGCCTCGGCTTCGGCGCCCACCACGCCTACCACCACTACCGCGCGCCGGAGCCGGGGACCGGCTCGGCCGCCGCCGGCGACGGCCCGTCATGAGCGGGTTCGAACTCGCCCTGGGCGCGCCCTGTCCCCCGCCGCCGGAACGGGCCGCCGAGGTGCTCCGGCGGTTCGCGGAGGAGGCGCGCGGCGAGCGGCCCGATCTGTCCGCGCTGTGCCTGCTGATCGGGGCGGCGGGCGACGAAGCGCTGGACGAGGCCGGGCTCGACGCGGCACAGATGGAGCTGGACCGGCTGGCCGGGCGGCTGCCGTACCGGCCGGGCGGGCCGCTCGCCTGGGCGCGGGCCGTGGGCGAGCTGCTGGGCGGGCGGTCCGGGTTCCGCGGTTCGGCCGCCGACTACCAGCGGCTGGACTCCTCGCTGCTGCACGAGGTGCTGCGCCGTCGGCGCGGGCTGCCCATCCTGCTGTCGGTGGTGTGGATGGAGGTGGCGCGGCGGGCCGGGGCGCCCGTGTACGGGGTGGCGCTGCCCGGGCACTTCGTGGTCGGCTTCGGCGCGGCCGGCGAGCAGGTGCTCGCCGATCCGTTCGACGGCGGCCGGGTGCTCACCGGGCCGGACGCCGAGCTGCTGGTCGCGGGGGCGACGGGGGCGCCGCTGCGGTCCTCGATGCTGGAGCCCGCCGATCCGCTGGACGTGGTGCTGCGCGTCCTGAACAACATCCGCGCCTGGGCGGCGGTACGGCCCGAGCGCTCGGACGTGGCCCTGTGGGCGGTCGAACTGTCCCTGGTGCTGCCCTCCCACCCGGCCCGGCTGCGCTACGAGCGGGCCCAGCTGCTCGTGCAGCGCGGTGACTTCGTGGGCGGCGCGCTGGAGCTGGACGCGTACGCGGAGCTGGTGTCGGCGGTCGACGAGTCCACCGCCGAGCAGGTGCGGGGCCAGGCCCAGGCGGCCCGCGCCCTGCTGAACTGAGGCCGGCGGAGCCCCGGCGGAGCCCTGGCGGCCTTTGAGGGCGGCCCGGTCCTCGCGGTGCCCGCGTGCCCGCCGGCCCTACAGCCAGCCCTTCTCCCGCGCCGTGCGGACCGCCTCCGCGCGGTTGCGGACGGCGAGCTTCTGGATGGCCGTGGACAGGTAGTTGCGGACCGTGCCCTGGGACAGGTGCAGGGCGGCGGCCAGCTCGGCGTTGGTGGAGCCGTCGGCGGCGGCGCGCAGGATCTCGCGTTCGCGGTCGGTCAGCGGATTGGCGCCCCCGGCCAGGGCGGCGGCGGCGAGCGTCGGGTCGATGACCCGCTCACCGGCCAGCACCTTGCGCACCGCCGCGGCGAGCTGCGCGGCCGGGGCGTCCTTGACCAGGAACGCGTCCGCGCCCGCCTCCATGGCGCTGCGCAGATAGCCGGGGCGGCCGAAGGTGGTGAGGACGACCAGCTTCACCGCGGGCAGCTCCTTGTGGAGCCGGGCGGCGGCCTCGATGCCGGTGCAGCCGGGCATCTCGATGTCGAGCAGGGCGACGTCCACGCCGTGCGCGTGCGCCGCCGCCACGACCTCGTCGCCGCGCGCCACCTGGGCGACGACCTCGATGTCGTCCTCCAGACCCAGCAGGGCGGCCAGGGCCTCGCGGACCATCGACTGGTCCTCGGCCAGGAGGACCTTGATCGTGCGGCTCATGCGGGGGATCCTACGTCCCCTCCCGCACCCCGCGGCACCCGCGCCACCAGCCGGAAGCCGCGCTTGACGCGCCCCGCCTCCAGCCCGCCGCCGGCCTTCACGAGCCGTTCGGACAGACCGGTCAGACCGTTGCCCGGGACGCCGCCCGCGCCGCCCGCGCCGTCGTCCTCCACGGACAGCTCCAGCACCGGCCCGTCCAGGGTCTGGCGGCGCACCAGCTCCACCGCGCACCGCCGGGCGCCGCTGTGCCGTACGACGTTGGTGATCGCCTCGCGCAGCGCCCAGGCGAGGGCGGACTCGCTCTCCTCGGGAACGCCGTCGAGGTGTGTGTCAGGTTCGGCGGGCAGGCGCGCCTCGACCCCGGCCGCGGTGAGCGCGACCCGCGCGCCGGCCAGTTCGGCGGCCAGGCGGGGGCGGCGGTAGCCGGTGACGGCCTCCCGCACGTCGACCAGGGCCTGCCGGCTGACCTGCTCGATGTCGGCGACCTGCTGGGCGGCCTTGTCGGGGTGGCCGGGCAGCATCCGGCCGGCCAGCTCGCTCTTCAGCGTGATCAGGGAGAGCGAGTGGCCGAGCAGGTCGTGCAGGTCGCGGGCGAGGCGCAGGCGCTCCTCGTTGGCGGCGAGCTGGGCGACGGTGGCGCGGGCCTGGCGCAGTTCGACGGTGGTGCGCACGAGCTGGCTCACGCCCATCATCGCGAAGCCGATGAGCAGCACCAGCAGGAGCAGGTCCTTGGCGTCGGCGAGGTCCGTGGCGAGGCCGGTCAGCATCATCACGGCGGCGGTGCCCGGCACCGCCCAGTAGGCCGCCCGCACCGGCAGGGTCGCCCCGCAGGCGACGGAGACGTAGCAGAACAGGCCGAGCCAGCCCGAGCCGAGGGTGAGGCAGAGCACGACGGCCAGCGCGCACAGGAAGACGATGATGCCGGCGACGGCCGCGCGGTCGAAGGGCCTGCCCCAGTTGCGGAAGACCAGGGCCAGATAGGCGCCGACGAAGGCCGCCAGGCCCGCCCAGCCGGCCGCCGTGCCGGCGGGGCTGTGGTGGCCGGCGGCCAGGTCGTGGACGGGCGAGCTGAGGAAGACCAGCCAGATGCCGATCCATACGATCTTGCGCAGCAGCTCCCGCAGATTGCGGGGCGACTGGCCCATGGCGATCAGGCGGTCCGCCCGGTCGGCTCCCCGGTCCTCGGTCATGACGCTCACGCCTTCAGCGTGTCCTTCCGGTACAGCCAGGCCGCGCCGCCCGCGAACAGGACGAAGTAGACGGCGAGGACGGCGATGTCCTGGGTGCTCGGGGCCTGGCTCTGTTCGATGGCCCGTCCCAGAGCAGCGTACGCGTGGGTGGGCAGCCACTCGGCGATGTCCTGGAGCCACTGCGGGAAGGTGGTGGAGGGCATCCACAGGCCGCCGAGGATGGACAGGCCGAAGTAGATGATCATCGTGATGGGGCGGACCGCGTCGCCGCTGGCGAGGTAGCCGATGGCGACGCCGAGCGCGGCGAAGACCAGGCTGCCGGCCCAGATGACGCCGGTCAGGGCCAGCCACTGCCAGGCGTCGAGCCGTACGTGCTTGACCGCCCCGGCGACGGCGAAGACGACGACGATGGACGGCAGGCTGACCACGGCGGCGCCGGCGGTCTTGGCGAGGACGTAGCCGCGGCCGGGCAGGCTGGTCAGCCGCAGCTGGCGCACCCAGCCGCTCTCGCGCTCCTTGGCGATGCGCTCGCTGTTGCCCATGAGGACGGCGGTCAGGGCGCCGAAGGAGGCCATGGACACCATGAGGTAGGTGGCCACGGTCAGCCCGGTGTTGTCGACGTGGTCGTCGGAGCCGGCGCTGCTGGAGAAGATCAGGAACAGGATCGAGGGGTAGAGCACCGAGAAGAACAGGAACTTGCGGTTGCGCAGGGCGCGGGCGAGCTCCAGCTTGATGAGGCTGTTCACGACTGCTTGGCCTCCTCGGCCTCGGTGATGGCCACGAACGCCTGCTCGAGACCGAGCCCGGCGACTTCGAGGTTGCGGGGGTAGACGCCGAGCCCGTACAGGGCGTGCACGGTGGCGTCGGCGTCGGTGGACTGGATGCGGACGGTCTGGCCGCTGACGTCCACGGAGGTGACGCGGGGCAGCGCGCCCAGGGCGGCCTCGTCGATGGCGCCGTCGAGGTCGAAGCGGACGCTGCGGGCGCCGGCCTTCGCCTTGATCTCGGCGGCGGTGCCGTCGGCCAGCAGCCGGCCCCGGTGCAGCACCAGCACCCGGTCGGCGATGGCGTCGGCCTCTTCCAGGTAGTGGGTGGCGAACAGGACGGTACGGCCCTGGTCGGCCTGCTCGCGCATGGTGGCCCAGAATGCCTGGCGGGCGGAGACGTCCATGCCGGTGGTCGGCTCGTCCAGCACGATCAGATCGCTGTCACCGGCCGTCGCGAGGGCGAAGCGGACGCGCTGCGCCTGGCCGCCGGAGAGCTTGTTGACCTTGCGGTCGGCGATCTGGGAGACGCCGGCGCGGGCCATCACGTCCTGCACCTTGAACCGCTTGGGGTGCAGGTCGCAGGCGAGGCGCACCAGTTCGGCGACGGTGACCTCCTCCATCAGTCCGCCGCTCTGGAGCATCGCGCCGACGCGGCCGGCGACGATCGCCTCGCGGGGGCCGGTGCCGAAGACGGAGACGGTGCCGCCGTCGGCGTGCTTGAGGCCGAGCAGCAGGTCGAGGGTGGTGGACTTGCCGGCCCCGTTCGGGCCGAGCAGGGCCACGGTCTCCCCCGGGTGCAGGGCGAGGGACAGTCCGTCCACGGCCCGCACGTTCCCGTAGCTCTTGGTCACCTGGTCGAACGCCACCACCGCGGTCGCGGTGGCGGTCTCCGCTGTCGTCGTCATGTCCCCCATCCTGGCCGGACGGCCGGGGCGGGCGGCAGTGTCGGGGGTCCTGAGCACCGGATGACAGATGTCATGCGCCCGGCATGACAGGGCGGGGCGGCGCGGCGCGGCTGCACAGCGGGGGCGCGATACGGCGAGGGGGCGCGATACGGCGGGATACGGCGGGATACGGCGAGGGGGCGTGACCGGTCCTCGACCGGTCACGCCCCCGCGGCGCGAGAATCCGCTAGCTGGGGTTGGTCTCGATGACGCCGACCCGGTTGGTCGTGCTCATCAGGGCCGGGCGCAGGGCGCTGATCACGTCCTGGACCGTGACGGGCGTCTTCTGGCCGGTGCCCCGGGTGATCAGGACGCCGTCGAAGATCCCGCCGTACAGGCCCTTGAGCCTGGCCTCGTCGTAGGAGTCGACCAGCTTGCCGTTGACGGCCTTGACCTGGAGGAACTTCCACAGCGACTTCTCGGGGCTGAACACCACCTCGTGCCCCGGACCGGCCGTGATCTTCACCTGGGCCGACATCGCCGGCTCGGCGAACTTCTTCATCATCCGGTCGACCTCGGCGTTGGAGACCGTCGGCTGCCGGCTGGTGGTGGCCACCCGCACCGGAGTGGTCGTGCCGGTCTCCACCTGGGTGCGGTACGCCTGCTCGACCGCGCGGGCCGAACCGGCGGCGTCGATGCCCTTGCCCGCCTTGCCGTACACGGCGACGGCCTTGCCGGGCTCGAACTTGATGGTGCCGTCGCCGGAACCGGCGCCGCCCGCCGCGCTCTGCAGGGCGACCTGGAGCTTCTCCTCGTCGACGGGCATCTGCGGCTCGACCACCCGGTGCCTGCCGAACAGCGAGCCGATCACCGAGACGGGGTTGTAGTCGCTGGTGGCCGCCGCGCTGGCCGTGGCCTGGGTGTCGAGCTGGAGGCCGGACTGGTCCGGCTTGAGGGCGACGGTGCGGCCGTCCACGGACAGCTTCAGCGGCTGGTGGACCCACTTGCCGAAGGCGTCGTCGAGCTTCTTGACCGCGTCGTCCCGGGTGCCGCCGCCGATGTCGACGCCGAGCACGGTGGTGCCCTTGGGCACGTCGGAGTGGTTCATCAGCAGCCCGGCGCCGTAGGCGACGCCGCCGACGATGACCAGGCCGACGCAGAGCAGCACCAGTTTGCTGCGGCCCTTCTTCTTGGGCGCCTTGGCCGCCTTGGCCGCCTTGCCCTTGGCCGGCTTGGCGGGCGCGGCGTTCGGCTGGGGCAGCTCGGACAGCTTCGGGAACGCCGGCGAGGGCGCGCCGTCGCCGCCCGCGCCCGGCCGGAACGGCGAGTCGGCGCCGGGCGTCACGACCGGCATGCCGCTGGTGACGGTCTGGCCGGAGACGTTGTCCGGCCGGCCCGGGTGGCCCGGGGCGCCCGGGGCGGGGGCGGGCTTCTGCGGGGTGAGGATCGCGGTGTCGTCGCTCAGGCCGCCGCCGGGGCGCGCGGTGTGCGCGCCGGGGTCGCCGGCCACGACCGGTCCGGCGGCGGCGCGGGGTCCGGTCGCGGTGCCGGGTCCGGCGGCGGCCGCGA